>CAZQIJ010000310.1:0-1410 GCA_964592955.1 uncultured Anaerolineaceae bacterium | reverse complement strand
CACCCAGGCCACGCCGCCAGACGCAAACCCGTCGTTGGGCAGCCCTGCCGTGCAGCATAATCCCGGTTTCAAGGTGAGCGGCGCGCAGTTCAACGCAGACGAAACACAGGTGCTGGTGTGGTCTGCCGAAACCGGGCGCGCTGTCATCGCCATTCCCACCCAGGGCCGCACCTGGCGGCTCGACCTGGCGGTGGACGGACCCGACCCGCGCCTGCATGGTGCGCGCTGGACACCCGCCGAAGACGCCATCCTCACCTGGGGCACAGACGGCACCGTCCGCGTGTGGCGCATCGACCCGCTGGTACAGGATACCATGCCGCAGGACGCCGTCTTTCACGGCTGGTTGTCCACCCAGGCAGATGCTCCGGTTTACGTCGATTCCAGGCCGGACTGCGACGACGAGAACGTCTGCTGGCAGCAGTCCCGCGCTGTGAACGCACGCACGGGTGAGGTCTTGCGCAGCCACCGCTTCGGCGTTGCGTATGGGCGCACGCAGTATGTGGATTCCGGACTCGTCATCGCGCACGGGCCTGCAGCAGGCTGCGCCGACTCCTGCCCCATTCGCCTTCAGGCCTGGGACGCGCGCTCCGGCACGGTTACGCTTCAGGCCGAAGTCCCTGCCACCGAAACCAGTTTCATCATGCAGCCGGCTGCCCCCCGCTTCGTGACCTACAACACGCCCCCCTTTAACTGTACCGAGGACTGCGAAACCACGTTCACGGTGTGGGATGCGGCAGCGGGCGAGGATCTCTGCACCGTGACGACCGATGACCTTTATCCGTTTCCGGCCTGGGAAGAGGGCACGCTCGTGGTGCAAGGGCGCGCGTTTATCCGCCGCCACGACGCCCAAACCTGCGACCTGCTCGGCGAAGCACCTGCGGACGACAGCCTCACGGCAGGCATCGAGCCCGACCAGTTCGCAGCGCTCTATGCCGATTTCGGTGCGCACAGCGTGAGCGGGATGAAACGGCAGCAATCGGCGGACGGCACCCGCCTGCTGCTGTGGAACAATACAGACAGCCTCGGCTCTTCTCAGGTCATGCTAAGCGCCTGGAGCACTGACAGCGGCGCGCTGCTGTGGACGCACCGCCACAACAACACCCTCTTCGGGGTTACGGCCACCGCCGATGGCCGACGCCTGCTCACCTGGTCAGCAGATGGTACGGCGCACATCCTGGAATCTCACACTGGTGCGCCCCTGGTGACGCTCCAGCACCGGCGCGGCGCGGCGCTGGGCACGCTGCTGCGTTTTACCAACCCGCTCAACACAGCCCGCTGGAACCGGGACGAAACCCGCGTCCTTACCGCGTCTGGCGACGGCAGTGCGCGCGTGTGGGATGCCGCGACGGGCGCAGCCCTGCTCACGCTGGAACACCCGTACAGCATCGCCAACGCCGTATGGACGGATGA
>CAZQIJ010000309.1:0-5720 GCA_964592955.1 uncultured Anaerolineaceae bacterium | reverse complement strand
CCGCTCGAAGAAGCCCTGAACCCCGTTATCGAGATCTCCATCGCCACCGCCAATAACCTGATGAACCTGGTTTCCACCATTCTCGATATCGCCAAGCGCGAAAGCGCGGGCATCCCCCTTCATCCTGAACCGATGTCCGTTGCCGCGCTCACTGCCGACATCGTCAAGGCCATGCGCCCCACCTTTGATGATGCGCAGATCGTCGTCGAAGAGGTCTTTCCTGCCGACCTCCCGCTCGTCATCGCCGACCGTGACGAGATCCGCCGCGTCCTGTACAATCTGCTGGATAATGCCGTGCGCTATGCGCCGCTGCGCGGCCATGTGTGGACCGGCGCAGAAGTGCTGCTGGATAAAGTCCTCGTGCGTGTGGCAAACTCTGGCACGCCGATCCCGCCAGAAGAACACGAACGTGTCTTTGAAAAGTTCAGGCAGGTGCCAGGCAGCGCGCCGGTGCGCGGGCGGCGCGGCAACGGCCTGGGGTTGAATTTCTGCAAGCTGGCGATTGAGGCGCACGGTGAGAAGATCTGGGTGGAATCGCATGGCCCGCTCAGCGGGGCCAGTTTCGTCTTTACCCTGCCTATCTTTTCCGAAGAACCCACAACCACCGCACAACAGGAAGTAACCGCGTGATCATCACACTGCTGGCTTACGTGGCAGCCCCCAAACCGCCCGCTGCTGCCCTTTTCGCCATGCGCACACGGGCGACATCAGGTAAAATCTGTTCGACGACATTGAGAGACGAAAACGACATTTTATGACTGTCGATCCCCAGAACACACTGCGCCAGCGGCTCCTGCGCATCATACCGATTACGCTCGCGATTGTCACGGCGATTGTGCTCGCTGCCAACATCCCGGATGACCGCATCATTGCCGGTTACGTCTCTGAGCTGATCCTCTACCTGCTGATGACCATCATCACCCTTCAGTTTGGGGTGCTGATGTCCGTCGGGGCGCTCAGCCCGGCACACAGCATCGGCATCATCGCCTTCCTCTCGCTGCCCATGATTGTGACGGATTCCATGACATGGGCCATCTTTTTCGGCGGCCTGTTTGGTGGCCTGGCGCTGCTGGCCCGCGCTCGCCTGAATATGGACATGCGCCGCCGTATGCCCACCGGGCCGCTCAACGTGGTTTTCATCACCACGCGCGTCACCATCAGCTTTGCCGTCGCTGGCTATGTCTACCAGCTCATGGGCGGCATCCTGCCGCTGGGGCGTCTCCCGGCAGATATGGTACCGGTGGTGCTGCCGCTCACCGCCTACGGTGTCGTCTATACCGTGCTCTATTTCGCCATCTTCCTGCTGGAAGTCTATGTGATGGGCGGCAGTGTCGTGCAGGTCATCCGCGCGGATCTCGCCCGCATCGCCGCCATCCTGCTGCTGCCCATGCCCTTCGCCGTCCTGGGTGCAGAGGTCGTCAATACGCTCTCCATCGCCTCGCGCGTCGTCTTCATGACCGGGATGGGCTTCATCATCCTCGCGCTGCACGCCCTCAGCCTTTCGGAATTCCAACTGCGCAAGCAGCTCAACGAACTGCGCACGCTCTCTGTGATGACCCAGGCCATGCGCTCTCATCTCGACCTCGACGGGCTGCTGCGCACCATCTATGTGCAGATCGCCCACCTGCTCGATATCGAAAACTTCACCGTCGCCCTCTATGACCTGGACGAACACCGCCTGAACTTCCCGCTGGTCATGCGCCAGGGCCAGGAAGACCCCCCCACCGAAGCCCGCGCCGTCAATTACGAAAATACGCTCATCGGCTATGTCCTGAAGTCCGAAGCGCCGCTGCTCATCAGCGAAGATGTGGACGAACGCGCCCGCGAGCTGCACCTTGCACCGCCCCTTGAACCCGTGGCCAGTTGGATGGGGGTGCCGCTGCTGGCCGGGGGACGCTGCCTGGGCGTGATCGTCATCACCTCGCTGGACGACAACCGCCACTTCACCCCGGATGACCTGCGCCTGCTCAACATCGTCACCGCCAGCAGCAGCATCGCCGTAGAAAACGCCCAGCTCTATCACCAGCAAACCGAACGCGCACAGCAGCTCATCACCCTTAACCGCGTCGCCGCGCTGCTCAGCGGCACACTGTCGCCAGATACCGTCATCGATACCGTCATTTCGTCTGCGTCCACCATTTCGCGCGCCAACGCCATCGCCGTCTACCTCTTCTGGGATGACGCCCGCGCCACCCTGCCCCTCGTGCGCAGCGCTGGCTTCAGCGAGGTCTTCAATACCGACCCGCCAGACCCCATCAGCCTCCACGCCCGTACCGACCCGCTGCAACCCCCCAGCGCGATCGTCATTTCAGATGTCGCCACCGACCGCCGCACAGAAGCCATACGCATCATCCTGCTGCGCGAAGGGATCTCTGCCCTCATCGAACTGCCGCTCGTCAGCGGGAAGGATCATCTGGGCGTGCTGGTGCTGCACTATTACGAGCCTCAGGTTTTCACCGGCGACAAAGTGGAACTGCTCAAAACTTACGCCGGGCAGGCCGCCCAGGCCATCAACAACGCGCGTACCTACGCCACCACCGACCAGGCGTTCCAGCGCAGTGTGGAGCAGTTGCTCGCCCTGGCCGGCATCGGTCGCCTGCTCACCTCCACTGTGGATCTCGCCACCATCTGCGATCTCGTCCTGGGGGCCGCCACTGCCGCCATCAAGGTCGATGTCGGGCTGGTGGTCCTGCGCGATGAAGTCGATGGGCGCTGGCAGATCCTGGCGGCGCGTGGCTACCCGGATGATTTCATCAAAACGTTTAACCCCGGCAGAGCGCGCAGCATCGTCCGCCGCGTCCTCAATTCCGGGCAGCCGGCCCGCGTCGATGATGTCTTCAGCGACCCGGACTACTTCAAAGTGCTGGAGCCCACCCGCTCTATGCTGTGCGTCCCCATTCTGCGCGGGCGCGAAACCCTGGGCTGCATCCTCCTGGAAAGCGGCGACTACGCCGGTTTCTCGCCAGAAAACGCCCATTTCGTCTCGCAGATTGCCAACCAGGCCGTCATCGCCATCGATAACGCCCGCCTCTTTGCCCGCATTTCGGAAGCCCGCGACCGGCTTCAGGTGCTGCTGGATGCCATGGAAGAGGGCATTATGCTCATCGACCATAACGGCGTCATCGTGCTGGCCAACCCCCGCATCGACCTTATCGGCCTCACCCCCAACCAGGTGCTGGATTACCGGCTGAAGGATCTGCTGGATAACAGCAGCCTGAACCTCTACGAGGCCGCTGGCTTCGTCTCGCGCGATGACGCGCTCGATATCGTAGACAAAATGGACGCCCTGCTGTCCGTCCCCCCGGTCATGTATGCCGTTCAGGGTGAACTGGGCGTGCTCAACATCCGGCGGCAGCTTATCCCCGTGCGCGACGCGCAGGGTAGAAATATCGGCATCCTCATGGTCTTCTATAACAAGACCGAAGAAGTGGAGCTGGAACGCTCCCGCGAGGAGATCTCGCGCATGATCGTCCATGACCTGCGCAGCCCGCTTACCGCCGTCACCACCAGCCTGAAGCTCATCCGCGATCTCGTCCCGGTAGACGTAAGCACCCGCGCCACCATCATCGACACAACAGACGCCAGCCGCCGCGCCCTGCGCAAGGTGCTGAACCGTGTGGACTCGCTGCTCGATATCGCCCGCATGGAATCCGGTCAGCTTAACCTCGATAACGACTATACCGACCTCGTCCAGTTGGTCAACAGCGTGCGCACAGAGCTGTACCCGCTGGCGCACGAGCTTGAAGTCGAAATCCGTAACGAGGTCAGCCCACAGGTGCCCACACTCTATATCGATGCAGACAAAGTGGAGCGCGTGGTGTTGAATCTGGTCGATAACGCGCTCAAATACAGCCCATCCGGCACAACAATCTCCGTGCGCACCCACCCCCCCACCGACAGCTTCATCCGCATCGATGTCGCGGATCAGGGTCCCGGCATCCCGGAGGAGTACAAAACGCGCCTGTTCGATAGTTTCGTGCAGATCGAAGGCCGCCGCAACGTGCGCCGCGGTGTGGGGCTGGGCCTCACCTTCTGCCGCATGGTGACGGAGGCCTACGGCGGGCGCATCTGGATCGAGGACAACCCCGGCGGGGGTACGGTCTTCGCCTTCACGCTGCCGGTGCCCACCCTGCAACGTCTTCCTGGCGACCAGTAAGCGCGTGACCGCAAACCGTCACTGGCTGCGCCGCAGCGCCGCCCTGGGGATCGCGCGAAATACGCGCCGCAGCGCCGCCGTTCACCTCGCGCTGACGTGTCAGCGCGAGAGCGGCGGGAGGATGACCTCGGCGCGCTGGCCGACAAGTTCCTGAAAGGCGCGGGCATCCTGAAGCGTCGCACCCACCGAATCTGCGCCATAATTGGACGGTAGGACGTAGCGCGGGCGCATCTGGTTGACGACTGCCACGGCTTCCTCTACCGTGAGCGTGCCCGCTCCGTCGATGGGCAGGATAACAATATCCGGCTGAAGGCGCGCCATTTCCGGAATCGTCATCGTATCCCCCGCATAGTAAATATCGAAGAAATTGACAGAGATCACAAAACCCAGCCCGCCGTCTTCCTCTTTGTGGCGCAGGTCATCTGGCGAATAGGCGGGTACGGCGGTCACGCGCGCCCGTTCGATGGTGATGCTCTGCCAGGGCCGCAGCACCTGCGCGCCGTCGATCTGGCTGCCGGTCTTCTCGTTGGTGATAACCCGGGTGGTGGGGCCGCGCAGCTTTTCGATATCGGCCAGCGAAAAATGCTCGTAATGGTCATGGCCGATGAGGATGACATCCGCATGGAAGGCGGCGCGCGCCACACGCCAGGGGTTGATGTAGATGAGCGGCGGGCCTTCGATGCGAAAGCTGCCATGCCCCAGCCACTGGATGGTTTCGATCATGGCCCGGCCTGCACCCGGTGCTGGTTGATGACCTCGTGAAGCTGCCGCGCCGCCTCTGCGGGATAGTCCGCAAAGATCACCCCGCGCGACGAGTTGATGATCAGCCCGCGCCGCTGAGAGTCCATCCCAAAGCTGACGGATTGCTCCACGCTGCCCCCCTGCGCACCGAGCCCCGGCACCAGCAGCGGGATGTCGCCGACGATCTGCCGCGCGATGCGGATTTCCTCAGGGTAGGTGGCCCCCATCACCAGCATACAGTTGCCGCTGCTGTTCCAGCGGTCGCGCACTTTCTCCGCCACCAGTTCCCACAGCGAGCGCCCGTTGACGATCAGCCCCTGAATCTCGCCAGAGCCGGGGTTAGACGTGCGGCACAGGACGATGCAGCCTTTATCCGCACGGGCGAAGAACGGTTCAAGCGCCTCACCCCCCAGGTACGGGTTGAGCGTGACCGCGTCGAAGCCCAGCCAATCGAATATGGCGGTCACATACCCGGCGTTCGTGGAACCGATGTCGCCGCGTTTGGCGTCGCAGATCGTCACGATATCCGGGTAATGGGCCGCAAGGTAATCAACAGTCTCCTTCAGTTCGCACAACCCGGCATCGCCGCGCGCCTCATAGAACGCGATGTTAACCTTGTAGGCGCTTACATAGCGGTGCGTCTGGTCAATAATCCAGCGGTTAAAGGCCAACTGCGGCGTGTCTTCGCCCTTGAAGCGCTCCGGGATGCGCTCATAATCGCTGTCCAGGCCAACACACAGCAGCGAATTCACGGCATCCACACGCGCGTTGTATTTGCTGATGATGGGGCTTGTTCGGCTCATTCGCGCTTCCAGTTGTAAGG
>CAZQIJ010000308.1:0-5767 GCA_964592955.1 uncultured Anaerolineaceae bacterium | reverse complement strand
CCTGGTCATCACCTTCGGCAGCCGCGAAAAAGCCAGCACCAACGGGGGCCGCTAGGTCGCTGGCAGAAATTCGGCAGCCGCAGGGGCGCATGCTGGCACAGCACTACAACCCAAACAGGGGAGCGCTGCGCACCATAGGCGATCTGCGAGTGAGGCTTGTTGTGACGGACCTGGATCCGGGCGTGACGTTTCGGCGCAACAGCCGGCCCAACAGCCCGCTTCAGTCCCCTGACGGCGGCGGCGTGACATGGAGCCTCAGGCTGTTCCAGACAAAAAACGAGCTGCCGATTTAGGCGGGCGGGGGGCATTGTCCCGCCCCCCCTGCAAGCGATTGAGTATTGTCGTGGCATAGCCTTAGTACGAATGGCCGAGGAACGAACTTAATGGAAGAACGTAACACCAACACCAGCAGCACGATGCCCACCGGCATCTACAGCGCGGTCGATCAGCTCACCGGGCGCAGCCTTAACGGGCAAAGTGCCAATGGGCAAAGTGCCACCGGGCACGCTCCCAGCGGCCAGAGTGCCAATGGCAGGGTGCCGGGCGGCCAGAGCGCCAACGGGCAAAGTGCCAATGGCAGGGTGCCGGGCGGCGTCCCCAAAACCGTGCAGCCGCATATCACCCCCGGTGAACCGAGCGAGACCAGGACCATGGTGCTGCCAGCGGGCCGCCGCTCCCTGACGATGCAGGCGCGCTTCATACGGGTGCTGGCTTTCGCCGCGTGGCTGTTCGTGCGGGTACTCTTCTGGCAGGTGTACGCGCGCCGCTACTTCCCGGATTGGGTGGACCGCACCAACCTCCGCCGCTGGACAAAGTACGCGCGCCAGTACAGCCGTTTTGCCATCGCGCTTGGCGGCGTACACATCAAGGCGGGGCAGTTTATCTCCACCCGCGTGGATGCGCTCCCGGAACAGATCATCCGCGAGCTTGAAGGGCTTCAGGACGAAGTGCCCACCGTAGACTTTAAGAAGGTCCGCCATGTGATCGAAACCGACCTCGGCCCCATCAACACGCGCTACGCCTGGTTCAACGAGACTCCCATCGCCGCCGCCTCGCTGGGGCAGGTCCACCGCGCGCACCTCATGAACGGCGACAAAGTCGTCGTCAAGGTGCAGCGGCCCGGCATCCGCGAAATCTGCTACACCGATCTGGCCGCCATGCGCATCGTCGCCACCATCGCCTCCCGCTTTGGCTTCATCTCGCGCCGTGCCGACCCGGTCGCGCTGGTGGAGGAATTCGGGCGCGTGCTGCTCGAAGAGTTGTCTTATGAGCACGAGGCGCGCAACGCCGCCCGCTTCGCCGCCATCTATGAACACGATATGGGTGTCTACATCCCCACCTTCTATCCCGAACATTCCACCGACCGCGTCCTGACCCTGGAAGACGTGACCTCGATCAAGATTACCGATTTCGCCGCGCTCGAACGCGCCGGAATCAGCCGTAAGATCGTCGCCAAGCGCCTCATGGATACCTACCTGCGCCAGACGTTTGAGCATTTCATCTTCCATGCAGACCCGCACCCCGGCAACCTGTTCGTTTACCCGCTGCCGCTGGAAGACGGCGAAGTCTACCGCGAGGGCGCGCGCCCCTTCTACCTGATCTTCATCGATTTCGGCATGACCGGCACCCTCACCCGCCAGATCGCCGATGGCATGGTCAACACGCTGGCCGCCGTGCTCAACCGCGACCCGCACCGCCTGGTGCAAAGCTATAACCAGCTTGGGTTTATCCTGCCCGGCGCAGACCTCACCCGCATCGAAGAAGCCACCCGCGCCGCCTTCGATACCGTGTGGGGGCTTTCCATGACGGAGATGCGCGAGCTGGACTTCGACGAGGTGCAGAATGTCGCGGCAGAGTTCAATGACCTCATCAAAACCATGCCGTTCTACATCCCGCAGGATTTCATCTACCTGGGGCGCACCATCAGCATCCTCAGCGGCATGTGTACCAACCTCGACCCGTCGTTTAACCCCTGGCACGAGCTTGAACCGTATGCCCGCCGCCTGGTGGCGAAAGGCTTCGGCGTTAACGTTTCGCTGAATGCCAACGACGGCAATTCGATTCTGCGCAGCCTGTTTAACGGCGACGGCTCGCAGATCCTCATGAACCTGGGCCAGCGCCTCGTGCGGCAGTCGCGCACCCCGGATCTGGCGCTCGAAGTCATGGAAGATGCGCTTGCCGGGAATATCCGCGTGATTGTGGAGCCTAGCCCCGGCTTCAGGCAGCAGTTCGCCCGCATGGAACGCCAGGCGGCCAAAACCAACCGCCTGATCCTGTTCGGCAGCCTGCTCATTGCCGCCACGCTGCTCTATACCGCTGGCGAAACCTCGCTGGCGCTGGCCGGTTATGGCCTGTGCGCGCTGGGGTCGTTCTACGGGTTCCTGAAAGGTTAGGCCCGCGCCAGGATCAATCTGAGCGGCGCATGACGTCGGGGCACATCGCGATGCGCGCGATCTGGCGGGCGGTTCACCCCCTTCGCCCCTCAGTGGGAGACGGGGGCTGGGGGGTGAGGGGAAAGAAAAAGCCCCCACAGAACCTGCCTGAGCCGTGTCTTCCAACCATTTACCTACCAACCTTGTAACAATTGATTCCTTCCTGTGGACTATGCCTTATACTAAGATCAGGTTTCGGTGATGTCTGCGCATGAAACTGCCTTGCGCTGCGCCGAACTCACGACAGCTTCACAGGGTCCGTTGCTGGTTGGAAAGCGTTCTGGCGTTCATGGGATTCAGTACATTTATCAGCTACAGCCGCCACGATGAACATTTCGCGCGTCGCCTTGCCGTCTCGCTGTCCGATGTCGGCATCGACGTGTGGATCGATGTGGATGACATCCCGGCAGGCATGAAGTGGAGTTCAGCAGTCCAGCAGGGGCTTAAGCTCAGCCATGTGATGATTGTCATCATCTCGCCAGACGCCATGGCCTCGCCCAACGTCGAAGACGAATGGCAGTACTTCCTGGACCAGCGCAAACCGGTTATCCCCCTCCTGTGGCGGCCCGCGGAACGCCACTTTCAGCTCAGCCGCATCCAGTACATCGCTTTTCATGGCCAGCCCTACAACAACGCCCTGCTCAGCCTGTTCGACCAGTTCCAGCGCCTCGGTTTCCCGGTCACCATCCCCCAGCATCTGGAGATGACGCGCCGCAGCCCGCGCACCCACGCTTCAGAAATGACGCTCAAATCACCCCCGCGCCGCCGCCTGCCCATGCCGCCAACGGTGACCGGCACAGCGCCCGCCGCCGTCATGGTGCCCACTGTGACCTATGCCAGCCGTCCCGTCACGCAGCCCAGCCGCCCGGCAGATGCCGCCCAATGGACGATCCTGGGCGCGATGCTGGCCGTCATCGCCATCGCGCTTGGTGCCGGGCTGATGCTGGTGGGGGCCGCGCTGCTGCCCAGCCTTGCCCGCATCGTCGGCTCGCCCGATGACGCGCGCCCGTCCCCCATGCCGTCCATCACCACCACCGGGCTGCCTGGTGTCATGCCTGCCGACCTGCCGCCATCCACCGCCATCCCCACCCTCAGTTTTACCGTCACCGCAGACCCTGCGCCGTCATCCACTGTGCAGCCCACAGACACCCCGCTGGTCATCGCGCCTTCTGCCACCAACGTGCGCAGCGGCGACGCCACCTCCTACCCGGTCATCGCTGTGCTGGAACAGCGGCAGTCTGCCGTCATCCTGGGGCGCAACCGCTTCGGCAACTGGTGGTATATTGAACTGGAAGACCGCCGCGATGGCAGCACCCGCAAGCGCGGCTGGATCTCTGCCCCGCTGGTTGACGCGCGCGGCGACCTTTCTGCGCTGCCCATCATCGACCCTGCTAATCCCCCGCGCTGACCCGCCTTCCCTTTCATGCGCTCCTCATGACGAATTGAGCGCTGCATCACCTTGGCGGATTAACATCCCCTAGGGTATTCCAGGAAAACAACCATGCACTGGCAGGGGCGGGGCCCGCTGCCCATCGGTGGCTGGTTTTTTGCCTGGAACAGCCTTAATGAACATGAAACGCTGGCAGGGCTGCCGGTTGAGGGTTGGAGGGCGTGACGATGGGTATCGAACTTTATTGGGATGACGACGAACTGCGCACGCTGCTGTGTGTCTTCAACGGGCACTGGACGTGGGAAGAACTTCAGGCCACGCTCGCCACCATCCACCGCATCACCGAAGATGTGGACCACGAGGTTTCGGCCATCATTGATCTGCGCAAAGGCATGACGTTTCCCGGCGGCACCGTCTTCAACGCGCAGGGGTTGGAGAACGCGAAACGCCTCTTGCAGATGAAAACGCGCGGCACCGGCAGAATCGCCATTGTGGGCGGCGGGGGCGTGCTGCGCTCTGTCTACGACGCGCTGCGTACCCTGGATCCCCGCGCCGTCAGCAGTGTGATGTTTGCAGACACGCTTAAAGCGGCGCGCGAGGCACTGCAACCGGTGCCAGAAACACCACGCGGCCTCACGTAACGGCGGCGGCTGCCCCGTTGGTCTTACCGATGTTCGCCCGCGTCCCCCTTCGCCTATCGAAACGCAGAACAGGTGAATGCAGCCGACGCTGGCGCTCCCCGCAGGGATAGACTCCGCCTGAGGGCGGTTCGCCCAGGGTGGGTAGGGGACGATCCGCGTGTCTCCCCGCAAAACCCGCAGCCTGCCCCATACGTCGGCTGCATCCCACAGGCACAGGGCTTTTGCAAAGTCAGGGTGCCAGGGGCCCCGGCTAGCAAGGGGTTCGTCATGTGCCGGTTGTACACCCACTCAAGTGGGTAAAAAGACCTGCTGCGCGTGAGGGTTGTCAGGTTGGGTGTGCCCACTTTGTGTGGGTAACCCAACGGTGCGCGGCCAGACAACCCCTGTAGGGACGAGGCGCGCCTCATCCGCCCCAGGATCCGGCGGATTTAAATGGGTTGATCCATGCGTTCCCCTGGCCAATACCCTGCCACAAGCCCAATGTTTCTGACTTTGCAACAACCCTACCACAGGCACGCGCAATTTTGAGATCGGCACGCCTTGTGTTACACTATATTTCAGAAAACCCGCCGTAACTACTCAGGTATCGAAGTTGAGGCGAAATCGCCCTCAGCCTAAATCTCTCTTCCAGCCGCGCAGTGGCGGGTCGGAAGAGGGACTTTAGGAAATGGCTTTCTCATCCTCTACCTGCGAAGCGTGCGGGGGGGACGGTGGGTGAGGGCTTCAGGCTGCACACCGCACCTGAGCAGTTACAACCCGCCCAACTGTCTGCGCCTGAAACAAATAGATCGCGAGGATTCATAAAACATGTCCGTTAAGATTACGCACATATGGGACGACGAAATACCCGGTGTCCTTTGGATCAATATGGAAGGCACCAGACCAACATGGACAGACTACCATACCAGTTTTGAAGAGGGCATACGCCTGATCAGCACGCTGGAAGGCCGCGGTGACCTGATCCTCTACCTGAACGTAACCACCTATCCGCACGGCTCACCGTTCCCTCATTACGAGGCGGTTGGCCGCAAAATGCTCTCTTGTCCCAATTTCGGCATGCAGGTTACCGTCACGCCGTTAGAAGCGCTCGTCAAGACCCTGGTGGGTGTGACCCTTAAAGTGACGGGCACACATTCGGCGCGCTTTCCCATTGTGCGGACGAAGGAGCAGGGCCGCAGCCTGGTGCTGGCCGCGCGTGCCGCCGGTAAATACCTGCCCAGAATCGAACGGGAGCGCCAGGCACAAAGTGATGCGGCGCAGCCCGCAGCCGATGTCACAGCGCAGCCCGCAGCCGATGTCACAGC
>CAZQIJ010000307.1:0-5771 GCA_964592955.1 uncultured Anaerolineaceae bacterium | reverse complement strand
GCCATACACGGCGCTGGCCTGGCTGACGAGCGCCTGTAACGCTGCTTTGTCGCCATTATGCGCGGCGATCGGCGTCACATCATACGCCTTAAGCTGCTCCGCAACAGCATCCAGGGCGTCCTGTTTGCGGCTGGAAATGACCACCTTCATACCGGCCTGTGCAAATCCCTGCGCGATGGCAAGCCCAATCCCGCGCGAGGCTCCGGTAATGATGGCAACTTTTCCGGTCAGGTTAAACAGTTCTGACATAATATCTCCAATGAAAAGGTCTCTTGTAGGGGAAGTATTGTAGAGTTATGCTAGATTATGCGGCATCGGTGCCAGTGCGTCAATGACCACATGACGCGATAAGGAGATCTTTATGATTTACGACATTACCCGTACCATTTCGGCGCAGCTTGCTGTTTGGCCGGGAGACAACGCCTACAGCGCCGCGCATGTGCTTCGGCTCAGCGAGGGCGCGTCTGTCAACCTGACGACGCTCACCCTCAGCGCACACACGGGTTCACATGCCGATGCTTACTATCACTATGAGCGCGACGGCGCACACCCGGCACAGATGCCGTTGGATGCCTATCTGGGACGCGCGCAGGTGGTGACGGTCACCCGGCGCGCTGGCGCGCTGCTGCCGGAAGACTTTGGCAGTGTTGACCTGACCGGCGCAGAACGGCTGCTTATTCACAGCCACGTGAGCGACCTTGACGACCAGAGCTGGCCTGAGGAATTCCCGCACCTCAGCGTAACACTGATTGAGTGGCTGGCCGGGCTGGGCGTGCGCCTCGTGGGCCTGGATTCGCCTTCGGTGGACGCCTTCGACAGTCAGGACCTGCCGTGCCATCACGCGCTGCGCAGGCACGGCATGGTGAACCTCGAGACGCTGTACCTGCGTGGCGTTCCAGACGGCGTGTATGAACTGTTTGCACTGCCGCTCAAACTGGATGGGGCCTGCGGGTCCCCGGTTCGCGCCGTGCTTCGGACACATCCGTAACACATTCTGAACACAGTTGACCGCGAAAATGCGCTAGACTTGTTTTGGGTCTGGTGACGTTTGTGCCTGTTTCAGTGCGTATGGCAGCCAGGAACGTCAACAGGACCTGGTTTGCATTATGTACCTGGCAAGGTCAATTCCCGAAAGGACACTTATGGAAGGTGCATCACTGCTCTTTTTCTTTGCATTTGCGGTGGTCGTTGTGCTGACGTATCTCGGTATTCGCCGCCACTGGGCGAAACCGTCCACAGTGGCCGCTGTGGGGGTCAGTGGCAGCATCATTATGATGGTGCTGAGTATGATCACGCAGCCGCTGGTACAACCTCTGTATGCGGTGGTGGCAGGGATTGTGCTGGGGGGATTGCTTAGCGGCGCGGCACTGGCGGCGGCCTGGTACTTCGAGACCAATGAGATGCGCGCCCGTTCACGCGAGCAGCAGGCGGGTGACAATTAGGTTCTGTTGACCTTCCTGGGTGCCAGGGGCACTGAAACAGGCCCAGATGTCATCAGACCCCAGGTTCCGCTGCCACTGCGCCTGGCGACAAACCAGCGCCGCTTACGCGCTGAACAGATCTTACGCCGCTACTCGCGCGGGATGACCCCCAGAAGCGGCAGTTCCAGTTGGTCATGGCGGCGCAGCATAGGGTCAAGATATTCGACGATAAATGCCAGCGCAATGCCAGCGAGGAGCGCGACCGCCAGCGGTAGAACCTGCGTGAGCCGGTTCGTGAGTGGCTGTGCGGCTGCGGAGATACGCGGCTGATCCAGAAGGGTAACGCGGGCAGGGGTATCGCCAAGCTGCGGGAAATAATCGTCACTGCGGGTCTGCATAACGCGTAGTGCGGCTTCGGTGATGGCTTCAAGTTCACCGGCATCATGCCAGTTGATGTAGATGCGCCCGGTGCTGCGTTCATTATCCGCCGCAAAGGCGAGGGCGGCAGGGTCAATGTCCAGGCCGGTTTCGCGCAGAACAGCGGCGACTTCGCTGGGAAAACTGCTGCTGCGAATCCAGTCTGTGAAGGCGTTAACCGTTAGCTCTGAGGCCAGCCACACATCCTGATAATCGCCGTCGCGTTCGGGGATGGCTTCCAGAACCTGCGCAGCGGTATAGTGAACCATCGTGGTATAACCCGCGCCTGCTGCATCGTCCGGGGTGAGCAGTTGGAACGCCACAAATGCCGCGGCCACTGCCACAGGCACCACCACCAGCACCCAACGGCGCAGGAGCACGCGCAAAACCAGAAGGAGTTCCATGGGTTTCACCCTCCGTGAATTCATTCTGCAGCTTCACGGCAAGAGCATAACCGGAATTGCGGGATTGTGGTAGGGGCAGAAGCGTTCTGCCCCTGCCGTCGTGGGGCCTACTCGACGGTGACGCTTTTGGCCAGGTTGCGCGGCTGGTCTACATCTGCGCCGCGCCGCACCGCGATCGCA
Source organism: uncultured Anaerolineaceae bacterium (assembly GCA_964592955.1). Lineage (GTDB taxonomy): Bacteria > Chloroflexota > Anaerolineae > Aggregatilineales > Phototrophicaceae > CAZQIJ01. Next base: position 3,349 of record CAZQIJ010000307.1, on the reverse strand, counting down.
TAGGCCAGAAGCTGCAGCGGCACCACAGCCACCGGCGCGGTGAGCAGTTCAGGCATCTCAGGGATATAGATGACGTGATCTGCTTTGGTGGCAATGAACGCATCGCCCTCTGTGGCGATGGCAATCACCGCTGCGCCGCGCGCTTTGGCCTGTTCCACCTGGCTGATCATTTTGTCATACAGCGCGTTTTTAAGGACGATGGCCATGACTGGCATGGTTTCATCAATGAGCGCAATGGGCCCGTGTTTCATCTCGCCTGCGGGATAGCCTTCTGCGTGAATGTAGCTGATTTCCTTGAGCTTCAGCGCGCCTTCCAGGGCTACCGGATAGGTGAGGCCGCGTCCGAGGTAGAGGAAATTGGTGGCATGGTACAGCCGCCCAGCCAGGGCATCGATGGCTTCGTGATGTTCCAGCACGCTGCTGATCATGTTTGGCAAACGCGCCAGATCACGAATGTGCTGGCGGCATTCGTCGTGCGAGAGCGTGCCGCGAAGCTGGCCGAGGTAAAGCCCCAGCAGGTACTGATCCACAATGCTGGCGGTGAAGGTTTTGGTGGAGGCAACGCCGATTTCCGGGCCGACGTTCATCGTGATGTACCCATCGGCGACGCGCATGGCCTGGCTGCCAACCGCGTTGACAATGCTCCACAGCAGGGCGTTCTTTGCGCGGGCTTCTTCCATGGCGGCCAGCGTATCAACCGTTTCGCCGCTTTGGGTTATGGCAAGCACCGCGGTGCGCTCATCCAGAATCGGATCACGGTAGCGGTATTCGCTGCCATAATCCACTTCGACGGTGATACGCGCCAGCCGTTCCAGCAGGAATTTGCCCACGAGGGCGCTGTAATAGCTGGTGCCACAGGCCACGATGACGATGCGGTTCAGGGCGCGGGCACGTTCTGCCGTCAGGTTCATATCTGGCAGCACGATTTCCGCTTTTTCAAAGTCGATGCGCCCTCCCAGCGTTTCGGTGATACCGCGCGGCTGCTCGAAGATCTCTTTCTGCATGAAGTGGCGGTATTCTCCCTTAACCGCGCTTACCGGGTCCCAGGCGATGTCGTGAATTTCTGTGGAAACTGGCTGGCCATCGAGATCGAAGACGCGGATGCTGGCAGCGGTCACCACCGCCAGTTGGCGGCTTTCCAGGAAAATCATACGGCGGGTGTACTCAAGGATAGCGGGGATATCAGACGCGATGTAATTTTCGCCATCCCCCAGGCCGAGCGCCACGCCGCCTGCATTGCCGATGCGCACTGCCACCAGCGTATCTGGCTGAGCTTTGTTCATCAGGACGATGGCGTGGGCACCCTTAAGGCGCTGCACGGCCAGCCGCGCCGCTTCAACGACATCGCCAGCCGCGCCGCTGTGTACAAACATTTCGACGAGCTGAACGATGACTTCTGTATCGGTATCAGAGGTGAAGGTCACACCCTCGGCCATCAACGCTTCGCGCAGTTCAAGGTAATTTTCAACGATGCCATTATGGACGACGACAAAATCACCCTTCATGCTGACATGCGGGTGCGCGTTACGTTCCGCCGGGACGCCGTGCGTGGCCCAGCGTGTGTGTCCGATGCCGATGTGTCCGCTGATGGGGTCATGATCGACACGTGAGCGCAGGTTCGAAAGTTTGCCAACATCGCGGCGCACGTGAATGCTGCTGCCGTTGATGACGGCCACACCAGCAGAATCGTATCCGCGATACTCCAGGCGAGCGAGTCCATCCAGGATAACTGGGGTTGCGTCGTTTGGCCCAACATAGCCAACAATACCACACATGGGGAAATCCTCCGTTCATTGACAGGATCAGGCAGGCAAAATCCAACACGGCGGCACGTGCGCGCTGCGCTGCCGTTTGGCGTCCACTGTCACCGTTTTTGTCCCGGCAGTTGCCTGCTGGTTTTGGTGCGCGTACCGGGTTCGTACACCGGTTGTATGATCTGCGCGGGTGACTTCAGTTGAACAGAGGGAAAAGACAAGGACGGTGAACGCGCCCTGGCGGTATCCGTTGAATGATCGATTACCCGCCACCTCGTCACCCTGCCATCAAGCAGGGTCAAACGCTCTCTTTCCCTGGGGTTTGTGCGCGGCATTCCTCCTCTTAGCGCTGCCTGCTATTGCAGCGCCGCATGATAACGGGCTTTCAGGCTTTTGACAAGCATCAGCATACAGCGCAAATGCCGCAGGAAACACAAAGAAGAGGCAGTGTGCCTCTTCTTTGTCCTTTTGGTCCCCGGTTGTTGCTGCACAGCCTGCCGCTGTGCAGCGCATCACATAAACTCAAGCGTCTCAGTCGTCGCGTGATTCGTGTCGCTGTAGATGCCGCGCAAGGTTGCGTCCGGCAGGGTCAGCGCCAGTTGATACATGGCTTCCTCGGTCATCTTCGACAGTTCGCTGCGCGGAATGCGCGTTCGGCCCAGAGTCCTGAAGCGAAACGGCCTGCCAAAATCAACGCGCAGATGTGCCCGCCGCAGTCGCTTAAGGCTGCGTCCCCAGGTCAGCAGATCCCCGCTGACGACAGCCGGCACAATGATAGCGTTCGCTTTTGTGGCAACGTAGGTCATGCCGTCTTTCGGCTGGCTCAGCCCCGCACGCTGGCGGGTGCCTTCCGGCGCGATCAGGATAAGTTCACCGCTGTGAAGCAGGGCGATGGAGTTCATGAGCGCTTCACGATCCACCTCACCCCGGCGCACGGTGAACGCGCCCCACCAGCGCACAAAGAAGCCCAGTATGGGATGCTGGGCATTCTCTATCTTGGTCATGGGGATAACATAGCGCGACGCCACTGCGCCCATCAGCAGAATCGGATCAAGCCCGGAAACATGATTCATCATCAATACGGCAGAGCCGCCTGGCGGGATATGTTCCAGGCCGTGGACCTCAACACGCCACAGGACGCGGAAGCCGAGTGTGCGAATCAGGCCGCGCAGCAGGTTACGCCGCCATGCCAGGCGCGGTTGACGCGCGATATAGTCCCGGATGTGCGCCGGAAGGGTCACTTTCTCGGTTGGTTCCTGCGTGGCCTGGATGGTCATTTCCTGCGAATGATCCTTTTCCTGGGTGACTGACGTGAGCCGGGATCCTTGCTGTTTGTCGAATTCTGCTTCTGAGTTGACCGTGTCCCGCTTTTCTTACCTGCTGGTCGCGACGGACGGTTGGAACTGCGACGCTTGGTATTGCTCTGATTCGAGCGGCGCTTTGGTTTGCGGTCATCGTCGCTGCGGCGCTCTGGCCGATCTGACGATGACGACGTGCGGCGCGGGCGGTCACTATCGCTGCGGCGCTCTGGCCGATCCTGTGACGATGACGACGTGCGGCGCGGGCGGTCACTATCGCTGCGGCGCTCTGGCCGA
>CAZQIJ010000306.1:0-5806 GCA_964592955.1 uncultured Anaerolineaceae bacterium | reverse complement strand
GTTTTGGGTTGTCCATAAGTCCCCTGGCACCCCAACTTTGCAAAAGCCCTAGCGCCTTATTTTCGTGGGGACTGGCGCTTGTGGGCGCTTCTGCTATCGCCTGGCCACATGCCCCAGGCCAGCGGGTTACGGACTGCGCCGCTGCGCGCGGGCGGTGGCCGTCATGATAATGCGCTGCTGGCGCAGCGTGCGCGTGGCCTCGCGCGCCTCAAATATCGCTGTGCGCAGCGCACCCGGTTCGTTGGGCAGGTAAAGCTGCACCCCCACCGCCAGATCTGCACTTTCGTCAATGCAGTTGGCGCGCACGATCTGCGCGCGTTCCAACCGGAACAGGGTCAGCAGGTCAAGCAGACGGTCATCCGGTTGGATGGTGTAAACCATCCATCCCGGCGGCTGCGTGGGGACGCATGCGCCGCCTTCTGGCGTGTGCGTTACGCCGAAGATCAGCGTGATAAACGGCGTGGGCGTGGCGTTGCCGGGGGCGGGCGGCGTGCCCACCAGTTCCGTGGATGTGCCAGAAGGCGCGGCTGGGGTGGCCGTGGGTGTTGGCGTGAGCGTGGGCGTCGCGGTCGGCGTCGCGGTGGGCGGATCTGCCGGGGTGTCTGGGCGCACGCTGGTGGCCACCAGTTCACCCGCCGCCGTCGTAAAACCGCTTACGCTCACACGCTCACCCACCGTCAGGCCGATGACGGCGGAATTGGGATCCTCGACCCGCACCGGCAGCCCGGCCACGATCCACAGCGGGACGCCGATGCTGTCCAGCGTGCCGGTGAAGCTCACGATTTCCTCGCGGCCTGCGTCCAGCAGCGCGCGGATTTCCTGCACGCGCCGTTCTTCCTGGGTTTCGATGGTCTCTTCGTTGGGCGAAAACGCATACTGTACGGACTCTGCGAAGCGCTTCACGCCGTACAAGGGGTCTCCGGGCAGGCTGTTCTGAGAGAGGATCACCAGCACCACCACCAGCGCGACAGCGGCACCGGCGGCCACGCGTGCCAGCCCGGCCAGCGATCCAAACGGGATCACGCGGCGCGGCTTCAGCGGGCGGCGCTTCAGTTCGTCCAGCACCCGCTCCTGCATCCGGCCCTGAACCGGCATAAACTCCGCCGCACTTTCACTGCTGATGCGCTGGGTCAGTTGGACGATTTCCAGCATCGGCTGAAGCTGGCGTGTGAACTGCGGGTAACGGCGCAGGCAGTCAGAGACGCTTTCGCCTGCTGCCAGCCTGTCCACACTGTCATTAAATGCGTCGATCAGATCGCGCCGGGTTGCCATCGTCGTCCTTTAACCGCGCCTCAGTCCGCGTCGTGTTTGTTTGGGTCTCGCAGAATGCCGCGCAGGGTTTGCACCGCGCGAAACTGAAGCGACTTTACAGCGTTTATGCTCTTGCCCATGATGTCTGCTGTTTCCTGTAGATTCAGCATTTGCCCGAAGCGCAGCACCAGCACTTCCTGCTGGTCTTCCGGCAGCATCCGTATCGCATGGCGTGCCGTGCTGCGGTCCATCCGCCGGATGAACTGCACCTCTGGCTCGTCTTCGCCAGGGGCCATCACCGAAGCCTCTGCCCAGTCATCCAGCGTGGTGGTGGGCAGCTTCTTGAGCGCGCCGTAATGGTCTGCAAGGAGGTTGCGCGTGACCTGGAATAACCAGCCGCGCACACTGCTGCGGGGGGCCTTTCCGGCGCGTATGGCGCGAATAAATTCCACAAATACCTGGCTTGCCAGGTCTTCTGCCGCCATTTTGTCTTCTACACGCAGCCGCACATACGCATAAATCGACTGCGCGTATTTGCGATAAATCGCCATGACCGCGTCCTGATCACCGTTCACCGCTGCCTGAAGCAGAGAGTCGTCTGTTTGGATGTCTGGCAGGATCAAGAGCATCATGGGTTTGTGTATCCGCCTGCGGGCAAGCGCCAGTCGCAAGAAAACGCCGAAAATACCGGTCTGACCATGTGCATTATACCGTAGTGCCAGAGAAGCGGTGAATGGTCTTTCATTCGGTATGGTGGGTTTCCCGCGTTGCCTGCCTGCTGCCCTTCTGGCAGCCAGGCGGTGCGGTACGTCTCATAGGCCTCACAGCGTCGCTCGTATGCTGCGCATCTTCCCGCTGCTCCCCGGTCTTCTGCCCGCGGCGCAGGTAACGCGGGCAGAAGCAGCATGTAGGGGCGTAGAACGGGGTTAGGCGGAGGCTATTCCGGCTGAAGGTCAGCCGTGAAGTTGCGGAATTCGCTGAACGCTCTGGTCTTCACGTTATAGCTCTTGCCAGCCACATGCCAGGTGTAAACCTTGTTGTGCTTCAGCGTGGCGGCCTGTTCTGCAGAAACGGTCACGGTGCAGGTGGCATCGGTGCAGATGGCGGCGGTTTCGTTGGCGATGTGCAGCGCTTTGCGGCCATCCGGGCGGTTGATGCGCAGTACATAGCGGTCGATCTGGCTGTTGGCGTCGTGTTCCCAGGTGAAGATCATCTCTTCAGGCGTCAGGGTTTCGCCCAGCAGCGGCGTAATCACAGTAATGCTGGCCGGGATCACATCCGTAGAGAACGTCCAGGTTTCGCTCTTGGTCACACCGGTTTCGTGGCGGGCAGAAACGTTCCAGGAGTACACCACGTCGTCGCGCCAGCGCTTCAGAATATCCGAACCGGGATCGACAACGCACACGCTTTGCGTGCAGTGGGCTTCTTCAGGGGTGAATTTGCGGCGGTAGACCAGCACGCCATCCGCATTGCGCACGCGCACCACATAGTTGGTGACGCCTTCCATCGCAGCCCAGGAGAACATCGGCAGGCCTTCGGTGATGTGGGCACCGTCTTCCGGCGAGAACAGCGGCAGGCCCATGGTCACGTCGCAGGCATTATCGACAAAGTAGTAGATGGACGAGGCATAGTCGTCCGCGCTGGCACCGGCGGCGGCCAGGTCATCGGCACCGGCGAAAACCAGCGTCAGCGTGGCGGCAGCTTCTGGGCTGAGGGCGACGGCGGACAGCCATGCGCCTTCCAGGTGCAGGCGGGTCGGCGGGTAATCATCTTCGGTGGCGCTGGCAGAGTCCCAGATGGCGCTGCCGTTCAGCAGAACCTGGTTGAGCGCTAAACCACCGCGCTGCACCCAGTTGATGCGCGCCCCCACCAGCGTAACATCTTCGTAGGCGGTCACATCAAAGTGTACCAGCCCACCCTGTTCAAAGCTGTTGAACGTAACCGCAGCATCGCCCACGCACGGCCCGGTTTCGGACTGCGCGCTAACGGCAGAGAAGCCGATGCCCAGCATCAGCACGACAAGAACCAAGAGAGAAAACCGTTTCATCATCGAGTACACTCCTTTGTGTGCGCTTACTTCACCTCAGATGTCCAGGCAGGGTGGGCAAAGTTGCGGTAATTTTTGATGAGAGACTCATGAGAACGGTATAGAATAGGGTTTGCAGCGCGTATGAATCGCCGCGCGGCATTTGTGCCCTAAGGGCAACCGTGTTATGTTAACTGAAATGTCGGGGCGCAGCAGCTTCGGCACTGTCCGCCTGAATGCCCGCCGGATGCTTCTGGCAGATCTTGAAGAGGACCATGCTCGTGAAACGACTGCACAACCTGGCACTGCTGCTGTTCGTGCTTCTGGGTCCGGCATTCATCCTGGCGCAGCCCCAACCGCGCGCCACGTTTACGGTGACCCTCTATGACCCGAATCCAGACGCCAACAGCCCCGACAGCGCGGTGGGCGATGGCCTGTGTGAGGTGAGCGGCGGGGGCTGCTCGCTGCGCGCCGCGCTGCAGGAAGCCGCCTTCGATGCCGCCGCAGATACGATCCTGTTTGCCAGCGGCGGCGTCATCACCGTGACGGGCACCCTGCCCGCGCTAAACGGTAATGTGACGCTGGACGGCTGGAGCGCGGGCGGCGCGGGCTATGTGGGCCCGCCGCTGGTCGAAATCACCACAAACACCGCCAACACCGGGCTTGACCTGCAGGGCGGATCCAACAGGGTGCGCGGGCTGGCCGTCACCGGGTTCGGGGATCGCGGGATCTTCATTCGCAGCGACGACAACATCGTGAACGGGAATTACGTTGGCCTCACGCTCAGCGGCACCCCCCTGGGCAACGGTGACGGCATCGCGCTGGATCCCGTCACCGGTAACATCCTGCTGCGGAACCTGATTGGCGGCACGCTGCCAGAAGACGCGAACGTGATTGCCGGCAACGACGAAGACGGCATTCAGATCAGCAAAGCCAATGCCGAAGCGACCCCCAACGACTGGGATTTTTCCAACGCCAACACCATTGCTGGTAACATCATCGGCCTCACGCCAGACGGCCAGAGCGCCCTGGGCAACGGCGCATATGGCATCAACTTCTCCAACGGGCCGAAATCCTACGTGTCGATTGACGACAATGTGATTTCTGCCAATGGCCAGGCCGGGATCGGCGTCACGCAGGGCAGCGCGCGCTTTGTGCGCATCCGCCAGAACCGCATCGGCACCTCAGCAGACGGCACGCAGCCGCGCCCCAACGGCAGTTATGGGGTGTGGTGGGACGCGGCGCGCGGCCTGCTGAGCGGCAACATCATCGCCAGCAACAATAACGGCGGCGTGCTGATTCGCGGCAGTGTGGGCGGCACCCAAACCGCGACCAACGTCGTGCTGTGCGCGAACCGCATCGGCATCGGGCCAAACGACGAGCTGCTGGGCAACAGCGGCCCTGGTGTGCTGGTGAACGTGGGCGCGGTGGAGAACTTCATCGGGCTTTCGCAGGGCTTCCCAGGCGGGTCGCCGCCAGACTGTGCAGCGGGCAACATCATCGCCCACAATACCGGGCCGGGCGTGCATATCTCAGATAATCTGGCGCGCCTCAACAGTGTGCGCGGCAACGCCATCTATGCCAACAGCGGCCTGGGCATTGACCTCGGCCCGCTGGGCGAAGCGCCCCAGGACGCCAACGATGCGGATTCCGGCGCGAATGACCTCCTCAATTATCCGATGGTGACCAAACTCGCCACCGACGGAACAACAATCGGGGTCGATGTGGCGGCCATTCACCAGCCGGGGCTGCTGGCACCGAGCAATGTCTTTGAGATTGATGTGTACTACAACGGCGCGACCTGCACCGCCGCCGCCAAAGACGGGCGCGTCTACCTGGGCAGCGGGCTGGTTACCGTGCAGTCTGGCGGCGTGGGGCAGGCCAGTTTCACGTTCGCGCTGCCGGGCGGCATCACCGCCGCACCGGGCGATTTCGTGACCCTGACCTCGAGCGGGCGCGAACCGGTTTTCGCGCTGCCCACCGTAGATACAGTGTGGCGCAGCACGTCCGAATTGTCGCTGTGCTATGCGCTGGCAGAAGCGACCGACCTTGCGATAACGAAGAGCGTAAGCCCCAACCCGGTCCTGACGGGCGGCACGCTCACCTATGCGCTCACCGTCACCAACAACGGCACCGGGGACGCCACCAACCTCACGATTTTTGACGTTGTGGGGGCAGGTGCCACCCTGGACGGCGGATCCCTGCCGCCTGACTGCTTCGATTTTGGCAACCAGCTTCTGTGCAGCATACCGTCCCTGCTGGTGGGGGAGTCGGTCACGCTGACCTATAACGTCATCGCGCCGAATACACCGGGGATCCTGGCCAACGATGCGGCTGTCGAATCCGACACGGACATTAACCTGCTCAATAACAGTGTGTCGGTCGATGTGGTGGTGGATGCTCCCACCGCCACGCCGCTCCCGTCCACCGATACCGCGACGCCGCTCCCGTCCACCGATACTGCCACGCCGCTCCCGCCCACCGACACCGCGACGCCGCTCCCGTCCACCGATACCGCCACGCCGCTCC
>CAZQIJ010000305.1:0-5811 GCA_964592955.1 uncultured Anaerolineaceae bacterium | reverse complement strand
GCGCCTCGGCGTCCCCGGACGGCACAAGCAGCCCCAGTGCGCGGCCGTCCAGCAGATCCGGCAGGCCGCCGACTGCGGTCGTCACCACCGGGCACCCTGCGGACAGCGCCTCGATGACCGTGACAGGGGTGCCTTCGTTAAGGCTGCTGATGACGCTCACATCGAGATCGGCATAGACGGCGGGCGTATCTTTGAGCCAACCGGTGACCGTGAAGGCGTGGCGCAGGCCCAGCGCGTCAATCTGCGCTTCGACCTGGGGGCGCGTTTCACCATCGCCCACCAGCACGAAATGCGCCTGTGGCAGTGCCGCCAGCACCCTGGCCGCCGCCTCAACAAACAGGGTATGGTTTTTGACGGGGACAAAACGCGCAACCAGACCCACCAGCGGCGCGCCCTGCGGGATGTTCCAGGCTGCGCGAAACGCCCCGTGCCTGCGTGGGACGGCGGCGTAGGGTTCGAGGTCGAGGCCAAGCGGCAGCACGGTGATGTGTTCCTTGCGGGTGACGCGATACGTCTCGGCCAGGTCGCGGCGCAGGCTCTGCGTGAGGGTGATGATGGTGTCTGAGATGCGGGCCGAAAGCTGTTCCAGCAGGATGAACATGCGCGTTTTAAGCGGGCTGAAGTAGCCGGTGAAGGCGTGGCCGTGAAAGGTGTGGACGATGACCGGTACGCGCGCCAGCCACGCCGCCCAGCGCCCCACCAGACCGGCTTTCGAGGTATGGGTGTGGACGACATCCGGCTGGAAGCGGCGCATGAGGCGGTACAGACGCCACAGCGTGAGCAGGTCGCGCAGGGGCTGGATGGAACGCGAAAAGCCGGGAACGATGACCGGCGAAACCCCGTGCTGGAGGGCGTAGTAGGTCATATCGCCCTCTTCTTCTTCGATCTGCCCGGTGACGAGCAGGCTCTCAAAATCCGGCGGGTGGAGTTTTCGTGTGAGCAGCGTCACATGAATCGCGGGGCCGCCGATATTCAGGCGGGCAATCACACGCATAATGCGAATTGGTCTGTTCATTCTGCCAGTTTTCATTCTGCCAGTTTTCATTCTGTCAGTTTTCGGTCTGCCAGTTTTCATTCTGCCAGTTTTCGGTCTGCCAGTTTTCGGTACAGTGCGAGCGTCTTATCCACCATCTGCGTGGCGCTGAAGTGGGTTTCGAGCCGGTCTGCCCCCACCAGGCCCAGGTGCATCCGCAGCGGCTTGTCGTTGAGGAGCACGCGCAGGGCATCGGCAATGGCTGTAGGGTCGGCGGGCGGCACCAGCAGGCCGGTTTCGCCATGCACGATGACTTCCGGGATGGCGCTGGCGGTGCTGCCGATGATGGGAAGCTGCTGGCCCATCGCCTCCAGCAGCACCAGGCCGAACCCTTCCCAGAGGCTGGGCGCAAGGAAGACATCCAGCCCGGCCAGAAAGTGCAGGACATCCGTGCGCCAGCCCACAAAATGCACACCTGGCCCGGCCTGTGCCTGAAGCTCGGCGCGCAGCGGCCCATCCCCCGCGATGACCACGCGCGCCTGCGGGAATTCTGCCTCGATCTGGGTATAGGCCTGGAGCGCGTAGGTGATGCCTTTCTGTTCGATGAGGCGGCTGGCCATGCCAATCAGCAGGGTGGAGTCCGGCACGCCAAGCTCGCGGCGGAGGGCGCGCCGTGCTTCGCCCCGGTCGATCTTTGGCACAGGGAGCGGCAGGCCATAGAGGATGGTGTGGAGTTTACGCGGCGGTATCCATTCGACCTCAAGCGCGAAATGGCGCAGCGCTTCTGAGATGGTGATGACGGCAGTGGCCCAGCGTGCCAGCGACGCGTTGAGCAGGCGCACCGGCAAACGACGGCGGGCGGGATCGTCGTTATGGCGGGTGCTGACGACGATCTTCACCCCTGAAAGCCGCGCCGCCACGATGCCGTACAGGTCTGCATGCTGAAGGTGCGTATGGACGATATCCGGCTGCTCTTGCAGAAAGATGGCGCGCAGGGTGCCAAACATCCCCGGCGCGACGTGCCGCGCGATCTCCACGCGTTGCAGCGGAATGCCGCGACGTGTCACTTCGTCGGCCATCGCATCTGCGCTGTGATCCGGTGGTTCCAGCAGAATCAGGCGCGCATCGATCCCACGCGCCCGCATTTCCTGAAGCAGAGACAGAATATGGCGTTCTGCCCCTGCAATGCCTTTCGCCTTAATGACGTGCATCGCTTTCAGCGCGGGCGTGGTGGATGATGTGCTCATGCTCATCGCATCTCCTGACGGTCACTCTCTAATGCTTTGCGATAGTGGTCGAGGGTGCGCGCCAGCCCGGTATCGAAATCCACGATGGGCGCAAAGTCCAGCAGGTCGCGCGCTCTTTCGACGGCGGCGCGGCTGTGTTTGATGTCGCCGGGGCGTTCCGGTGCGTGGATGGGCGCGATGCTGATGCCGAGCAGGGCATTGATTTTGTCCACGAGTTCCAGCAGGGTCACGCGGCCACCAGTGGCCAGGTTAATGACCTGGCCGACGGCGTCTGGGGCCTGGGAGGCCAGCAGGTTGCCATGGACGACGTTATCGATGTAGGTAAAATCGCGCGATTGTGTGCCGTCGCCGAAAATGGTAGGACGTTCCCCGCGCAGCATGGCCGTGATAAACAGCGGAATCACCGCCGCATACTGCGAAAGCGGGTCCTGGCGCGCGCCAAACACGTTAAAGTAGCGCAGTGCCACCGTCTCTAAGCCATAGACGGTGCTGAAGACCTGGCAGTAGTATTCGCCGGTCAGCTTGGCGACACCGTAGGGCGAAATGGGGCGCGGGGGCATGGTTTCGTCTTTGTACTCGCCTTCGATGTCACCATAGGCGGAAGACGACGCGGCATAAACCACCCGGCGGACACCGGCGTCTTTGGCGGCAAGCAGAACGTTGAGTGTGCCGGTGGCGCACTGTGCGTGGGTTTCCAGCGGTTCGGCGATGCTGCGCGGCACCGATGGCAGCGCGGCCTGATGAAAGACGCAGTCCACGCCTTCGAACAGCGGGCGCAGCGCGTCCAGGTCGGTAACGCTCACCTCATGGAAGGCCAGCCGGTCACCGGTTGCGCCGAAGGCGAGGTTTTCGCGCTTACCGGTCACGAGATTATCAATGACGCGCACGGTATGCCCATCGCGCAGCAGGGCTTCTGTGAGGTGCGAGCCGATGAAGCCCGCCCCCCCTGTAACGACGTAAATCACCGTTTCACCTTTTTCTGACGAATGTAAATCATCACAGCGTAGAAGAGCGTAATCAGGATGGCAGCCATCGCCACCACAATCCAGCCGGTGGAGGCGGGCACTTCCGTGAGCGCCAGCGCGACCAGCCCAAAGAATACCGCTGCCGCATACATGACCGCCAGCACGTGGCGCTGGCTGAGGCCGAGGCTGAGCAGGCGGTGTGAGGTGTGGTCTTTGCCTGCTTCCCAGGGTGAGCGCCGCTCGTAGAGGCGCGTAAACACGACAAGGTTAATATCAAAGATGGGCACCATCAGCGCCAGAATGGGGACGAACCAGTGTGCATCCAGCGGCGGCAGGATGTAATCGACCTTGATGGCCAGCACCGACAGCACAAACCCCAGCACCAGCGCGCCCATATCGCCCATAAAGGTGCTGGCCGGGTTGAAATTATAGACGAGGAAACCGACGGCGCTGCCGAAAAGTGCCGCCGCCAGAATGCTGACCAGCGACAAGGCCTGAATGAGCGCGATGAGCAGGAAGAAGAACGCAGAAATGGCGGCCAGCCCGGCAGAAAGCCCGTCCATGTTATCGAGGAAGTTCAGGGCGTTGGTGATGGCCACAATCCACACGACAGTAATCGCATAATCCAGGGGCGCAAACCCGGTCAGCGGGATGTGGATCCCGGCGGCGACCACGCCGAAAGCGGCGGCAGTCATGGCGGCCATGCGCATGCGCACACCCAGGTTGTACCGGTCATCCAGGAGGCCGACGGTGGCCAGCAGCGTAGCCCCGGCCAGCACCGCCCCAAGCTGAACGACGTGGCGCGGCGGGCTGAAGAGCAGCAGCGCCAGCGCAAACCCCAGGTAGATGGCCAGGCCACCCATGAGGGGTTTATGGTCGGTGTGGATTTTGCGCTGGTTGGGTTTATCGACCACCCCCAACCGCATGGCGATCTGGCGTGAGAGCGGCGTGAGGCCCATGGCCGCCGCAAAACCCACCACCAGCACCGGGACAAACTGCATGGTTTCCAAACGATTTTCCTCAACTTTGCCGCACAGACACGCATCGGGAAGATGCACGCCCGTGCGCATCGGTATGGAACAGCACCTATGAGTATAGCTTTTGAGGGCGGTGGTTAAAAGGGCACAATCGCGGTACTCCGGTGCAGCGCGCGCTGGACGCTGGCGCGCAGTTGGCAAAAACCTAACGGTTGAAGGCGCGGTACGGGTGGTAAAATCAGGCTGTCGATTTTATCTCTGGCACGCAGATGCCCGACATCACCACGAGGAGCAGCATGTCCACCTCAACGCGCAGCCGCGCCCCCATGCTCGCTGTTTGCGCCCTGATCATTGCAGTCTTGGCGCAGACGGCAGCATCACAGCCCATCCTTCCAGCACCATCACCCGTGTACCAGACACAGCCCATCGTTGGAATCACCACCCACCTCGCCCAGCCGGTTGATGCCGCACTGCTGGCGCAGATCATCGGCAGCGTACAGGCGCATCACACGAACAGCATCGCAGCGCGCGCGCCCTTCGCCGAACTGTATGTGACGCCGGTGGGCCGCGATGCCCGCTGGCAGTTTGGCATTACGGCGGTGCCTGCGCCTGATGTCGAACACGCGGTGCCAGACTCTTACCTGTATCTGGCGCGCTACCGCCCGAACCGCCACACATGGCAGGTGGCGGCAGAGTTTACGCCGCTGTTTTTCCGCCTGCTGCGCAACGTCCCGGCGGAGGTGATGGACCCGCGCACGCGCGCGATGTATCTGAGCTACGAAATGCAGATGACCCCTGGTTTTGCTGCGCCCCAGGGGGACGGCACAGCGCTGCTGTCGCTGCCCTATCCGCTGGGCGAAACGCAGCGCATGACGGGCGGCCCGCATGTCAGCGGGTTTAACAACAGTGGGGTGTGGAACGCGCTGGACTTCGCCGAAGGCAGCGGATGGGCCTATGCCGCGCGCGAAGGCTCGGCCTATGTGCCATGCACAAACCTGGTGCGCGTCGATCATTTCAGTTCGCCCGCCATCTCTACCGGCTACTATCACCTGACCAACACCCAGTTCAGCAGCGGGGATTGGGTGAACCGTTACCAGACGCTCGGCCAGCAATCGACCGGGGTCGGCTGCGGCGGCAGCGCCACCGGCGCGCACACCCATTTCTTTGTGCGCTATCCGGGGGGGTATCTGGGTTTTGGCGGGTCACCGGCCCTCAGTTCACTGGATATTGGCGGCTGGACACCGCAGAACGGATCTGCCGAGTATAACGGCTGCATGGTGCGCGTGGTGGATGGCGCGCAGGTGTGCCAGTGGGGTTACATCAGGAATGATGGCGTGGAAGGCACCGGGCTGATCCCTGCCAGCACCAACGTGGCACGCAACGGCAGTTTCGGCAGCGGACTGAACGACTGGAACCTGTGGGGCGAAATCGTGGCCAGCACGCCGGGAGGGGTGCTGAATATCCATCGCGCCAGCCCCAGCCCACAGGGGGCGGCCATCTGGCAGCGGCTCAATTACAGCGCACAGACCAATACCGCCCTGGAACTGCGCTTTCTGGCGGGCAACAGCAGCGGGGCGACCAAGACGCTGCACGCTCACCTGCACCATCATGACCACTGGGATGATCCGGTGTCGTGTGTTTTCACCATC
>CAZQIJ010000304.1:0-5822 GCA_964592955.1 uncultured Anaerolineaceae bacterium | reverse complement strand
GATTTCACCCTGTTCAACCGACGCTGGGCGTATGCGGCGGACGCGCTGCTGACGGCGAACGCCGTCCAACTGCGCTTCAGTGGCACCGAGGGTGGAGGGATTGGCCCGTTTGAGCTGCGCGTTGAGGTGCTGGAGCAGGGAGATCCCCGGCACACGGCCCGGCGCTTCACGTGGCGCGAAGCGGGCTTCGTGACCGATACCGAGGTCAATGTTGTGCTGCCAGACCTGCAGGGGTATGCGGTGCGGGTGTATCTCGACGACGCGCTGGCCTATGCCAACCGATTCATGCAGTCCGATGGCCTGTTGTAGCTGGTCCAGGAACAAGACCCCTCTGGACGGTTATGGGGGCACTGCCCCGGTAACCCTGGCAGAGAGCAAATCCCCCTGTCCTCCGTTATTCTCATCCTGCTGCTGAACTGGTCCTTTGGGTGGACGCCTGGGGTACGGATGTCGAAGCGCTGCCGGGAGGACGCCATCCCGGCAGCATGCGCGCGGATTGGCTGGCGGTGGCTGAGGCGATCATGGCGCAGAAGTAACCGCAAACTATCATTCCCCGCCGGGATGATGTGCGTCCCGGCGGGGTGGTTTGTGCGGGAGAAATGATCACCCTGATTGATCGGAGGGCGGAACAGCGGGGTTCGGCGTTCTGATCCACTGATAAAGCATGGCACCGATGATCGCGCCAAGTACCGGGGCAAGCAGGTACAGCCATTGGTGTTCCCAAACACCAGCAACTAAGGCTGGCCCAACTGAACGCGCCGGGTTCATGGACGCGCCGCTGATGGGGCCACCCCACATGGCATCCAGCGCGACGGTGAAACCAATCGCCAGCGCTGCCGGTGCGCCAATCGCTTTGGTGTCTGTTGCCACTGCGATGATGACAAACATGAGCACCGCGCTGAGCAGGATTTCTAACCAGAAGGATTGAAGCAAAGCCCCCGACGGGCGGGTGACACCGAGCGACGCCACATCGCCTAGCAGCAGGCGCAGCGTCACTGCACCCAGGATCGCGCCTGCCACCTGTGCCGCGACGTAATACACGACCTCGCGTGCCGGAAAATGCCGGGTGACTGCAAAAGCAATCGTGACAGCGGGGTTGAAATGCGCACCGGAGATATGCCCGGTCGCGGCGATCATCACCGTGATGATCAGCCCGAAGGTGAGCGCGATACCCAGATGCGTGAGCGCGGCTGTTTGTGCATTCACCATAATTGCGCCACAGCCTGCGGTGACAAGTGCATAGGTGCCGATCAATTCAGCACCCACACGCCGCAGCAGATTTCCTTCTCGCATCAGCCAGCCCCCTCACGAAGCATCTGCGCGTAGACGTGCGGCATTCCGCCAGTTTCAGGGGTCGCTTCGATCGCGCTTGCGATGCTTTCGATGTCGTAGGGTACACGGATGAAGTCAACCGTCAATGCACGTCCGACTGCGGTCAGCACAGCATACCCTGCACGCGGATCGTGATCCTTCGGCTTGCCCACACTGCCCGCGTTTACGATCTGCCGTCCGCTGGGAAGGACTTTGTGATATGGCAAGTGGGTGTGTCCGCAGACCAGCACATCCGCGTTGGCGGCATCCATGATGCGCTCGAAGTAATCGATGGGGCGATCTTCATACAGGTATTCGTTAACTTTGCGCGGGCTTCCATGCACCAGCAGCACCTTAAGCTCGTCTAGCTGAAGCGGGATGTGCGCAGGCAGCGCACGGAGATAGGCTTTGTGCTCGTCGCTTGTATGTGCATTCGACCAGGCAATGGAGAGTTCACCCCGCCGCCGGTCTGTGTCTGTCTTGTAGGCACAGCCGCAGTCATCACTGTTATTGCCCACGCCCTGATCGTAATTGCCCATCAGCGTGGGAATGCTGCGTTCACGGATGAATGCCACCACCTCATTGGGAAAGGTGCCGTAACCGACGAGATCGCCAAGGCAATACAGGTTGGCCGCCTGGCGGGTTTCCATATCCCGAAAAACTGCTTCGAGTGCGGGCAGGTTGGCGTGAATATCGCCAAAGATCGTTACGGATGCCAAATCAGGACTCTCTTTCGCTGGCGTGTATCGGTAAGGTAGAGACGAAATACGCGATGCGGGACTTTAGCTGGCGCGCTGTTTGCTCAAACACCGTTCGGCGCTCAACCGGATCCTGAATCGCAACCGGATCCGGAAAACCCCAGTGGATGGAAGCGCCGGATCCGGGAAACGTTGGGCAGACTTCCCTGGCTTTATCACACACGGTAATGACGTAATCGAACGGCTGATCGGCGATGTCGTTCAAGGAGCGAGACTGCTGCTGACGGATGTCGATTCCCAGACTGTCCATCGTGGCGATGGCGTCCGGGTGAACCGATGTGGGATGACTGCCCGCGCTTAACACGTCGAGATAGCCCTGACTCTGGTGCCTCAGCAACCCTTCTGCCATCTGGGAACGTGCGCTGTTATGGGTGCAGACAAACAGCACGCGCTGGTTTTTCAGCCAGGCAGCATCCACGAGGGGCAGTTTTATCCCCAGTGCGGGGTGCAGCGCTGCTCCCGCGTCCAGGTACATCTGGCGCAGGCGGTTCAGATCAAGGCTGTAATACACATCGCGCCCGTCCGCTTCGCTGCGCCGGGTTGTGACCAACGCATCCTCGCGCATCTTCCTGAGGTGGTAAGACACGAGGTTCATCGGCTGCTGAAGCTGTGAAACCAGCTCATTGACCTGATAATCACTGGTGGTAAGCGCCTTAAGCAGCCCCCACCTCAGGTCGTTGGCCAGCAGCTTAATAAATTCAGGCGGTTGAACCGCATCCATCAAGCGGTCTCCAGTTCAGCCACCCAGCGCTGTATCTGCGCCGAAATCTGATCGCGGATTAACCGAAACTGGGCAAGTTTTTCTTCATCCGTGCCCTCAACTGCTGCCGGATCATCGAATGGCCAGTGGAGTTTGACGCCGCGCGACCACAACGCGTGGGGGCAGTTTTTGTCTGCATGGGCACAAACCGTAATGGCATAATTGAAGTGCATGTACCCCATGTACTTCTTCACGCTGTCTGAGGTCTGATTACGAATGTCGATCCCCACTTCATCCATTACCCGAATCGTATAGGGGTTGATTCCTTTGGGTTCCAGCCCCGCGCTGTGAACTTCAAACTGTTCTCCGCCGTAATGGCGCAGGAATGCCTCCGCCATCTGTGAACGCGCAGAGTTCCCGGTACAGAGAAAGAGTACACGTTGAGCCACCATAGCCACCTCGTTCATTCAACTACAATTGCTTCAATATGAATTGAATCTTATTACACGAATGCAGCCGTGTCAAGTTAGAGAAATGCAAGGGTGCATTCGGATTACGGGCGAGCTGCGTGTTTTCGGGATGCCACGCGGGTTGTCCCCTCTACCCACTGCCCTGGGCGAACCTGTGTTGTTGGCCCCCGTTTCGGAATGCAGCCATCGGCGAAAACGAAAGGCGGCACGCATGGGTGCCGCCTTTCATCACGTGTGCTGCTGTGGTCCATCAGAGGATGATGTTAAACAGATAGCCAGTTGCTATAATGCCAACTGCAACCACGCCAATGTAAATCGCAATCAACCCGGGTTTCAGCACGCGCCGCAGGATGATCATCTCTGGCAGGCTAAGCGCGACCACCGACATCATGAATGCCAGTGCGGTCCCCAGTGCCGCGCCTTTGCCAAGCAGGACGCTTACAATGGGGATGACCCCGGCGGCGTTCGAGTAGAGCGGTACACCTATGACGACGGCGACCGGAACCGACCACCACGCATCTGCCCCCATGATGCTCACCAGCGCATCCTCCGGCACATACCCGTGCAGCGCCGCGCCAATGCCAATGCCAATCACAACGAACAGCCACACTTTGCCAACGATCTCGCGCGTCTTCTCAAACGACTCTGCGAACCGCTCTGACCAGGTAAGCTGCGCATCGAATGCAGCCGGTCTTTTCGCTTTGACCTCGTAAACGAAGGCTTCCACCTGGCCTTCCAGTTTCAACTTCCCAATCACAATCCCGGCCAAGATGGCAATCGTCAGCCCTGAAAGCAGATACAGCAGCGCAATCTGCCAGCCAAACATGCCCAGCAGCATGACCAGCGCGACCTCGTTCACCATTGGCGCTGCGATCAGAAACGACAGCGTCACCCCCAACGGGATCCCTGATTCCACGAAGCCGATGAACAACGGCACGGCGGAACAGGAGCAGAACGGGGTAATAACGCCTACGAATGCCGCCAACACATTGCCGACGCCCTCACGCCTGCCACCCAACAGGCGGCGGGTTTGTTCGACGGTGACAAAGGTACGCAGCAGGGTAATCAGGAAGATCATGCCAGAGAGCAACAGGAGAATCTTCGGCACGTCATACAGAAAGAAGTTGAGCGCCGCCCCAAAAGCGCTTGCCGGGTCCAGGCCCAGCAGCCTGTAGGTTACCCAGTCTGCCGCTGCCTGGAGATTGGCATACAGCAGCAGCCACAGCAGCGCCCCAAGCATGGCCAGCGCCCAATCGCGCCTGGGGGAAGGATCCTGCCAATGCAGCCGTGCGAGCATCACAGCGCGCTTTCTGTTTCGCGCGCCCACTTTACGATCTGGTCGCGCCAGGGGATGCGCCCGGCTGATTTGACCTGTTTATTCATCACCAGCCCCGGCGTGCTGAGGATACCGTAAGCGGCAATATCGGCGTATTCCGTTACTTTTTCGAGCGCGTAGGCGATTCCTTCGCCGTCAAGCGCGGCGCGCGTTTCATCTTCCAGCCGGCGGCAGTTCGCGCAGCCTGATCCCAGTACTTTGATTTCCAGCATAGCAGCACTCCATTCAGTCAATCGTTGCAATAGGGGTCTGAAACTGGTCAGACAACCCACATCGAATCGCGATAGCAGATCGCAGCACGTCACCCGTCAATAGTGGCAGCGGGGATTGTGGCACACAGTGGGCAGGCGCACCCCTCCAGGCGTTGGTTGGGTAGGATTTCGGCACCCAGCAGGCATTCCAGCAAGTGCGCCAGGTGTGCGTTCGCCAGCCGGTAGAAGACCTGCACACCATCCTTACGGGTTTCGACCCACCCGGCGTCGCGGAGCACCATCAACTGTTGTGAAACATACGCCTGCCGCCGGTCCAGCGCCCGCTCGATGTGGCAGACGCAAACCTCACCGCTGCGCAGCAGGCTAAGGATGTGCAGCCGCACCGGATGCGCCAAACCTTTGCAGATTTTTGCCTGTTCACTGTAATTCACGAGCGCACCCAACGGTTACATTCACAATCCTGAATATAGTGTATGCCGTGTGTGGCGCGCGGGTCAGTACCGTATGTCATGTGCAGGGTATGCTATTCTGCCCGTTGGGGGCATCGGTTTTCGTTAGCCCCTTGACAAATCCCGCGCTTTATCGTAAAAATACGATTATGGACACGACACCCGATCCCAAGATCTACAACCTCACTGCGGACGAACACCGCCTGACGCAGATGATGAAAGCACTCGGGCATCCGGCGCGGATGCAGATCTTTCGCTATCTGAGCGCGAACCCGCAGTGCATCACTGGCGATATCGTTGAGGTGCTGCCGCTGGCGCAGGCGACCGTCTCACAGCATCTTAAGGTGCTGCGTGATTCTGGGCTGGTATGCGGGACGATTGAAGGTCCCGCCACATGCTACTGCCTGTGCGAAGAAACCGTAGCATGGTTCAAAGCACAGGTTGGGGAACTCTTCTAGTGGAGAAATCAAAACGAATACGCACACGCGTAGGGCCGAGGCGGGCCTCGTCCGCCCCGGACAACGCAGGCGTGGACAACGCAGGCGTTGTCCCTACAAAATCCGGCGGATTTAAATGGGTTGATCCA
>CAZQIJ010000303.1:0-5850 GCA_964592955.1 uncultured Anaerolineaceae bacterium | reverse complement strand
ACACTCAACCGCTTCTCAACTTATTCAACTTTTGATCGCTGACCTTGCACTAGTGGTTACTTGGCCTCCGCACTGCCCCTACTATACCCAGCGCCAGATGTAAATTCAATTATTACAGGGCACCAACATTCGGGTCTAACACACGAATAAGATTAACCTGCAGGGAGCAAAGCCCCCTGCACCCCGTTATGCTCATCTTGTTGCTGTACTTAGTCCCTGAGGTCACGGTAGCCTTCCGCCAGCATCCATTCGCAAAGCACGGGTGCGCCGTCCAGATCAGGCAGGGCAGGGTTCCCGTCTGCCTGAGGCAGGCCATTATAGCCGCGCAGGTAGCCAAACTCGCCATCAACCTGATCGCGTGCGGCCTGTGACTGTTCGGCATCTCCTATCGCTATCGCGTGGATGTGAATTGGAGATCCAGGGTAAAGCTCGTCTGGGCGACGCAGCCATGCGGCAAAGCCGGCTGTGCGCAGGGCATCCAGCAGCAGCGGTATCTCAGTGGAGAGTACGCTGAAATCAACACGGCTTCGCACCGAAATATCGACAGCCCCGCCTGCGTCATGTGTCCCGAAACTCGCGCTTACGCCTGGCGTGTAGCTTCCCTGAACAATCATGTCTTCCAGGCGCACGAAACCACCCGCTTCGCTGTATAACCGCTGTGCCTGCTGCAGCATCGTCACAGTGCGCACGTTGAAGGTTGCAAACCCCCATTCGATCTGTGTATAGACGTCTGGGGGGCGCACGCAGCCTGCGCGTTCCAGCGCCTCGCCCTGATCATCGACTCGAAAGACTCGGCGCAAGCCATCCTCGCCTTCGATGACTGCAAGGCTGCCCAGGGGGTCGAACCAGTACGCATCCAGCCCCTCAGCCACCCACCCTGTATGCATCACGTCAGCCGTGGCAGCCGTCTGCGGGGGGGTAAGCGCTGCCAGCATCCCTGTGCGGCTGACCTCGATCTGCCACCAGTGCAACCCCTCGCTGCACACCGGGCCGTCAGTTACAAAGATCATGTCACCAGTTTGCACGGTGCCCACACGTTCACGCTGCGTAGACGGATCTTCGCGCAGGTTAACGACGTTCTCTGCGCCAGTCGTGTCGTAGGTCACGCGCGCCCATTGGCCAACCACCAGGCGGGGTGGCAGGCTGCCGCACAAAGCCGTACTTTGCCCTCGGACTGCCGTCGAAATGGCTACCAGGAGGACGATTAATAGTGCGCATTTCTTCACAGCTTTTCTCTCTGTCTTTGTCTGATCATCTGATTGTGTGCATTTTAGGGAAGGATGAGGACGCGCGCCATGACGCCTGCCCAGCGTTTCGCATACGATCTAACGTTTTTCAAGCACCTTGCTTCTATGTTATACTCGCTCGTAGCGCGATGCTTCAAAAATGCAGAGAAAACGATGAGACACTTTCTTGAACTCAATGACTGGACATCCGACGAGCTGCGCGACATGCTTAAGCTTGCCGTCGAACTCAAGCAGGAATACTTTGCAGGCGGGAACAAACCGCGCCTTAAAGATAAGATTCTGGCGATGATTTTTCAGAAACCCTCACTGCGAACGCGTGTTTCATTTGAAGTGGGAATGCTTCACCTGGGCGGGCACGCCATCATGCTTGGCCCCAGCGAAATTGGCCTGGGGAAACGGGAAAGTATTGCCGACATCGCTCGCGTGCTTTCTGGCTACGTTCACGGCATAATGGCACGTGTTTTCGAACACACCCATGTGGTTGAACTCTCCGAATGGGCGAATGTCCCAGTGATTAACGGGCTTAGCGATGATGCACATCCCTGCCAGGCCATGGCCGATGTAATGGCGATTTACGAACACTTTGGCCACACCGAAGGGCTGAAGCTGGCCTATATAGGGGACGGCAACAACGTGGCTGCCTCGCTGCTGTATGCGGCGGCGCACTTCGGAATGCACTATACTGTAGCTTCACCGGTGGATTACCGGATACCGGCAGGCGTTATCGAAAAAGCGCAGCCGCTCATCGATAAGCGCGGTATCACATTTGAGCAGGTGGTCGAACCGGCTGAAGCGGCGGCCAACGCAGATATACTTTATACTGATACCTGGATCAGTATGGGGCAAGAAGAGGAAACCGTCCTGCGCAAACAAGTGTTTGCCCGCTACCAGATCAATCGTGATCTGCTGAGAACGGCCAAGCCTACCGCCGTCGTGATGCACGATTTGCCGGCATACCGCGGAAATGAAATCACCGACGAAGTCGCCGATGGCCCGCAGTCCATCATTTTCCAGCAAGCGCACAACCGGCTTCATGCCCAGAAAGCGCTGCTGGTATCGCTCATGCAGTAAGTCAACTAGTCAATAAGAACCTCGTAATAAAAGGCGTGAGAAGCAGGTTATGTCGGGGAATCGTGAAGCGTACCAGAAACATATGGAAACCGGGCACAATGCAGCCTGGGATCAGAACTGGCAGGTTGCCATCAAAGCGTACACCCAGGCAATTCGGGAAATGCCCGAAGACCCGGAAGCACACAGTAACCTGGGGCTGGCGCTCTTAAGAGCGGGACGGCTGGAAGAGTCTTTGAAGGTCTATCTGCGCGCAAACCAACTCGCGCCAGACGACCCCACGCCGCTTGAAAAAAGCGCAGACGTCCTGGAACGCATGGGGCGCTTGAAGGATGCTGCACAGCAGTACGTCAAAGTCGCCGATATTTACCTGGGGATGCGCGACCTGGACAAAGCCATTGGCACCTGGGCACGTGCCACACAGCTCACACCTGGTCTGATCAGCATTCATGCCAAGCTTGCCCAGGCCTACGAGCGCATTGGGGATAAACGCAAGGCGGTAAGGGAATACCTGACGCTGGCGTTTAACTTCCGGCGGCTCAATGACGTTGATAAAGCCATCAAAGCGGTGGAGCGCGCGCTGCGCCTGGAGAAAAACAATCCGCAGGCGCTGAATATTCTGCGCGCACTGAAATCTGGCGGGGATGTGATTCTGCCTGAGGACGATGAACAGCGCGCCGCGAAACCGAAACCGCGCCTGGACGAGGATTTCGGGTTCTCCACCGAGACGCCCGCTGCGCGCAATGCAGTCGGTGAGGCAGATCCGCGTGGGCCACTGGGCGAAGCGATGAATGCGGCATTGGGCATGATGGCGGCCAATGTCGTCGAAATGGGGCTTATGGACGCAACTGGGGCCAGTGCGCTTCAGGCCATGGAAATGCAGCGCCAGGAGCGAATTCCCCAGGCCATCGAAGCTTACCAGCGGGCCGAACCCCGTATGCGCCACCCTGCGCTCAAAATGAACCTGGGTGCGCTGCTGCTGCTTAACAATCAGTTCGACGAAGCGGTCAAACACCTGGGTGAGGTGCTTCACGACCCTACCCTGGCACCTGGGGCAATGCACGGGCTGGGCATCGCAAACTTTAACCTGGGCAAGCAGAAGCAGGCGCTGCGCTTCTTCATCCAGAGTTTACAGGCGGTGGAATCCAGCCTGGCCGTTGATGACAAGGAAGAGAGTGAACTCCAGTCAATCTATGATCGGCTGTTCACCGCACTGGAAGACACCTCTGATGAAGCGATGACGGCTGTCAACAATCGCTTCATCAAACTGCTTAGCGGTGCCGACTGGAAGCAGCGTGTGGCCGAAACCCGCCGTCATCTGGACGAAGTCATGCGTACAGGCGGGGGCGGCGGCGCGCGCGATTTCTTGTCTAGCGGGCTGGATGAGGTTGCCGATATGGCGTCGAGAATAGATCGGGCGATTCGTCAGGGGCTGCTGCTGCTGGCGATGGATGAAGCACACCGTGCCGTCGAAATCGCACCGTATTACCTGCCTGTGCATATACGCATGGCGGAAATTATGATGCGAGAGGGGAGGGTGCGCCAGGCGATCAACAAATACAACACTGTTGCGCGTTCTTACCTGGTGCGGGATGAAACCGAACGCGCCGCCTCGATCCTCACAGAAGTGCTGGAAATGGCACCGCTGGATATCTCGGTCCGTACAAGCCTGATTGAACTGCTGGAAAACCAGGAACGCCACGCCGAAGCACTTGATCACTACATTGACCTGGCTGTCACCTATAACCGCCTGGGCAACTTTGACCAGGCCAAAGAGTCGTATCTGACGGCTGAAAAACTGGCCCGACGGACGCATGCACCGGTGGAAAAGGTGGTGCTGATCAAGACTCAGCTTGCAGACATGGAGCAGATGCGCCTCGACACGCGCCGCGCGACGAAGCTCTATGAAGAAATTATCGAAATCGCACCGGACAACGAACCGGCATTCCGCCGTTTGGTCGATATCTACTTCAGCCAGGGAAATCAGGTCGAAGGCACGCGCAGGCTGGACGCGCTGTTGAACATCTATGCGAAGAAACGTCAGGTCAGCAACATTGTGCAGATCCTGCAGGAACTGGTGAAGACCTATCCGAAAGACAGTGGGCTGCGTTCCCGGATGGCGGGTATCTACCGCCAGTTGGGACGCAACCAGGAAGCTATTGAGCAGCTCGACGCGCTGGGTGAACTTCAGCTCGAGGCTGGTCTTCACCGCGATGCTGTCAATACCATCAAGCAGATTATCAAACTAAAACCCGCCAACCTGAACGATTATAAGAAACTGCTGTCGCAGCTTGGGGGGTAAGACTCGTGGATTTCATATGGGCACTGGAAAGCCTGACGCCGCTTGCGCTGCTGGATATTGTGATCGTGGCTCTGTTTATCTTCGGGGCAAGCTTCTTGTTTCGTGGAACGCAGGCCATTGCGCTGCTGCGCGGCACAGTGCTCGTCCTGGTTGGGCTTATTCTGCTTTCCAGTGTCTTGCAGCTTCAGGCGTTGGGCTGGGTGCTGTCGCAGCTCGTCACCATTCTGGCTGTCGCCATCCCCGTGATCTTTCAGCCAGAACTGCGCCGCGCGCTGGAACGGTTGGGGCGCGGCGGGTTGATGCTCAACCAGCAGACCCCAGAGAACCTGCGCACGCACATCATTGATGAAATCTGCCAGGCGGCAGAGCGATTGTCGGAAAGGCGTCACGGTGCACTAATCGTACTTCAGCGCAGCAGCAGTCTTCAGGAGTACGTGCGCACGGGAATTCCGCTGAACAGTGAGGTGAATGCACCCATTCTGCTGACGATTTTCTGGCCAAAGACGGAACTGCACGACGGTGCTGCCATCATCGACAATCGCGGGCGCATCGCGTCTGCCGCTTCTGTGCTGCCGCTAACCGCCAGCCGCAACCTGCCCAGTCGCAAAATGGGAACCCGTCACCGCGCTGCGCTGGGGATCAGCGAGGTCACCGATGCCTTGTGCGTGGTGGTCTCAGAAGAAACAGGCAAAGTGGCCGTTACCAACGGGGGCCGCATGGTGTCGCGCCTTGATATTGAACGTCTGCGCACGATTCTGAACGCTTTTTATGGCCCAGAAACCCCACAGGCCAACGCTTTACAGCGGGCAAGAGAAGGTCTTCAGGCTATTGTGGGGCGTGTGCAGGAACGCATCAGGCAGGTGTGATGCAGGCGAATTCCCCGTTTATCCGCAATCTGCTGTGGTTTCTTGCCTCGCTGGCGCTGGCCTTTGTTGTATGGATCATTGCCATTACACAGGTAGACCCGGTCCAAGAGCGATCCTTCAGCGGCATTCCCATTCAGGAAATTCGCCCGCCAGAAGGATTGATCCTCACCAACCCTGCCGCACTGCGCCGCTCCGTGCGTGTATTCGTGCGGGCGCGGCAGAGTATCCTCGATTTGCTGACCAGCGATGACATCACAGTGAGTGCGGATGTAAGCGATTTGAGTGCGGGAACACATCAGGTGGAACTTCGCGCGAACGTTGCCCGCAGCCCTGCCGCTGCGGATACACAACCGGCGCAGGTTACGAT
>CAZQIJ010000302.1:0-5862 GCA_964592955.1 uncultured Anaerolineaceae bacterium | reverse complement strand
CTTCAGGATCAGCTCTGCGCCCTGTGCCTGCGCCAGCACGGTGATGCTGATGGCCGCGTCTTTCACCACATTGGCCGTGTAGATGTTGGTGCCGGCCACCGTCAGATCTTCGTTTTCGCTGGTGAAGCGCGCCCGCAGCGCCACTTCTTCGTTGGCCTCCAGCGTAACCGGCTCCACCAGCGTCCACAACAGCACGTCTGAGGCGCTGGATGCCTTGCGCGGGAAGTAATCCACGCGCACATCGTTCACGATATCGTCGCCAAAGCTGTAGCGCGCGTCTGTGAAGGCGCTCAGCGTGTAGGACGCTGTCTGCCCGCTGCCCCACCCGTCAAACGTGGTGCGGGCACGGTTCACGCCAAACTCGTCGAACCACAGTTTGCCGCCCACCGCCAGCAGCGTATCGTGCAGCGCGTTCAGCACGTCCACGCCGTCCTGCCACTGGTCGCAGGCATACGGAATGCCAGCGTCGGGCAGCATGATATCGATGGCCGGGATGACGAAGGCCGCGCCAGGCGGAAGCTGCACGGCGGCCAGCAGCGCCCCCATAACGTTGCGCGCCGTCGTGTTGACCTGAAGCGCGATGCGCGCATCCACCCGCCCCAGAAACCGCCGCGCCCCGCTGGCCGTAAGGCGCGCGTCCTTCGGCCCATAGGCCCCGGCGGACGGCACAATGCTGTCGATCCAGCCGGTGAACAGCCGCGCAAAGTCGCCCGTCGTCTGCGCTTCAACCCGCATCTGCACGCCGCGCCCCGCCCCAAACAGCGGGCTGTCTGCCGCTTCTGGGCTAAAGAGCCGCGCATCGTTGCGCAGCGTCAGCGTGCAGCGGTCGAGGTCAGCCAGCGTCGCAAACGGTTCGCTGAACCCCACCTGCCAGCGCCCATCCATCACCCATGCAGAGATGTTGTCGTAGCGGCAGGTGGGCGTGCCCGGATTAAACCCCTGCGGCGCGCTCGTCCCTGCCGCCAGCATCACCCCTGCCACCTCCAGGCGCAGCACTACGGAATTCGTCTTGCGCAGCGCCACATACGCCGCCGTCACCCCGGCTGGCACCGTCGCGCCCACGCTCAGGCGCGTCCACACGCCCTGCGGCACCATCACTGCGCCCGTCGTCGCCACCAGCGTGCCGTCTGCCCCCACCACATTGACGGTGAACGGGACGCTGACGCTGGCTGCATCCTCCGCCCGCACCCACACCACCGCGTGCAGCGTCTCGCCCGGCTGCGCCGCCGCCGTGATCTGCGGGCCATTGGTGCCCAGCCGCAGCTCTCCCTGCAAGCTCGGCCCGCTGGACCACAGAATCCCGCCCAGGCCATAGGCGCTGACCTCGGCGGTCTCGCTCACCGTGCTCAGATACCCGGACGCCAGCATCAGGCCCTTGCGAATATCCGCCCCCACCAGCCGGTTGAGCGCGTCGGTGGGCAGCGCGTCCCACGCCACAAACCCGTCGTTGTCCCAGTCCACGCCGCAGCGAAACACCACCATGCGCTACAGCCCCTTCGCCGCGATCTCGCGCCGCAGCAGCTCCACCAGCTCCCGCGCAGACTGCCCATAGCTGCTGATGTTGAAGATCAGCACCGGCTGCGGCGCGGCTTCGTCTCGCGTTTGCGGCGCGCGCATCGCCCGCACCGTCTCTGCCGCCGCGCGTTCCAACCCTGGCAGCGCCTCGCCCGCTTCGCGTTCTGTCCCCGGCAGCATCCAGCCGCCGCCCTGCGCGGCATCCAGCCGCACCATCAGATCATCGTTTGTCGTCGTCATGCTGTGTCCTCCCTGGCCCCAACGCTTCGCGCAGTTACGCTGTAGGGGCGCGCAACTGCCCGCCCGCCTTACCCGCCCTCACCCCGTTGGGTGTCCCTACCGACCTGCCCTCACCCCCCACCCAACGGCAGCCCGGCCTTCGCGTGCGCCTCCACATACGCCAGCACCGCCACACACGCTTCACGGCTTTGCAGCACGCGCTCCACCTCTGGCAGCGTCCAGCCAAACAGCGCCGCCAGTCGGACTCGCAAAAACGCGCCCGCTTCCGCTTCAGAAAGGGGCGCGTCGCTTTGCAGATAGAAGTAGAACGCGCGCGTCAGTTTTTTCGCTGCAACGCCGTCAATGCTGCGATGAACGCCTGCGCCATTGGCCTGAACGCCGTCACATACGGCAGCGCCGCCAGCGCCTCTGCTTCATGATCGCACGCTTTCGCCATCACCTGCGCCATCGCCCGGAAGTCGTTGGCCGCCACCGCCGCGTTCCAGTCCGCCACATCACCCGCCGTCAGCGCCGCCACATCCCACATCATCGCCGCTTCATCGTCCATCACCACACCGCCGTCAGCGGATTAAACACCTCCGCCCCCTGCCCCTCAAATTCGATGCTGAGCCGCACCACATCATCGAACGGCATCGCCAGGTGCTGCGCCCGCACCACCGCCGGAAAGCCGCCCTTTGGCTTGCCCACCGCCGACCCCGCCGGACCATACAGCACCGTGCCCGCCGCGCCCAGCGCCACTGCCCCATACAGCGCGCTGCCCGCCGTGCCTATGAAGTGCGTCTCCAGCCGCGCACTGAATTTCTTCACCGTTGGGATCACCACCCGCGCCGCGTCGCTGCCCGCCGTCGCGTCTGCCAATTCCTGCTCGCGCAGAATCGTCAGGCTGCGCTGATCCCCCGTCAGGTTTGCCGTCCCCCCACTGTGGACGAACAGAATCACCGCGTTCGCCCCGGTGATTCGCTGTGCTGCTGCCATCTGTTCGCGTCCTTTCTGCTGCGCCATGCGCGCAGCCTTGTGCTGCGCAGGATCCCCGCGCTACCCCACCGCCCGCAGCCGGTAAACCCCGCCGGCGTGCCACAACCCCTGGTCCACCTCCAGGAATCCCGAAACCTGCGTGCAGCGGTACACCACCCAGGGCGCGGTCAGCGCCAGCGCGTCGTCTGCCGCGTGCAGCCGGGTATACGCAGAGTCTGCCAGCAGCACCGCCTCTTCTGCCTGATCGCTGACCACCGTCACGCGCAGCAGCACATCCAGGCCAGGGCGCGGAGACACGTTATCGCTGCCGCCCCCCACCTGCGCCACCACCACATACGGCGGGCGCGTGCCGCGCGGGGCCTGCACCGCATACACCCCGATGTCCTCGAACGCGTAGTAATCCCGCACATACGTGCAGACCTTCAGGTAAACCATCTGCATCACATCACCCATCGCCACCCTCCCGCATCACCACCGCGCGCTGCGCCGTGCTGTCGCTGTGATGGCGCACCAGTACCAGCACCACAAACGACTCCCCCCGAACCGTCAGCAGGTCGCCCACCGCCACCTGCGCATCCCAGGGCAGCGTCACCCGGTAGGGCGTCGCGCTGATGGGCGCGGCTGCGTCTGGCTGGCGGTCTGCCTCGCGGTTGATGAGGTCGATGCGGCACGCCACCGCAGGCTGTGGCACCAGCACCGGCACGCTCAGCACATCGTCCCAATCAGTTACCGGGCGCAGCACGCTGGCGGTTTCCGTCAGCAGCGCGTTCATGTCCTGGCGCAGCCGTTCAAGTTCACTGCTCGTCAACATCGATTCGCTCCATACGGGTGCTGCGCGGCGGCGCGATGCGCGCATAGTGGGCCGCCATCGCCAGGTAAGACTCGCGTAGCTGCGCCCGGCTGAGCTGGCTGCCGCCCGTCGTCACATCAAAGCGGCTGGCCACGTGCCCCGCTTTGGTGCGCCACACCTCCGCCGCCGCCCGCATCAGGTCGTAGGTGCGGCACCGCAGCACCGCCTGATCGCCAGCATAGTCCTCCGCGAACGTGATTTCGCCCGCGTCATAATTGACCGTGTAATCTTCAAGCTCCTCACCGGCGGGGTTCACCAGCGACCACGCCAGCACACCGCTCTGCGCCGCCTCTGCAAACGGCACATCATAACGGTAGACCGTGCTGTACTCCGTCGGCACCAGCACCAGCCCCTCCACCAGCCGCCGGTAACGGTCCAGCAGCGATTGCAGTTGGTCATCCGTCCAATAGGTCGCCGTGCCCAGGCTGTAGTCCGCCGTCCCGGCATCGCACAACCCGCGCAGCAGCGTGATGAGTGTCGCCATCCCAGTGCGCGCTGCCACAGTCCCTTACCTTTCTCCCCGCGCGGATTCCAGCGCCGCGCACATCCACGTTTGCCACACGTCGCGCGCATCATACCCACGCGCAAAGTCCCGCGCCGCCGCGCGCAGGGCGTCATCGCCGCGCGCCGCATACGCCGCTTCCAGCGCCGCCAGGATCCCGGACGGGCGCACAAACGCCTGCTCGCTGTTCTGCAGCGTGTAGGTCAGGTCATCGAAGCGGTCAACGGGCACGCGCCACCCCGCCCCGCACAGCTCGGCCTGCGCGCTGAAATCCGCCACGATCACCGGGCACCCGGCAGCCTGCGCCTCGATGACCGGGATCCCGAAGCCCTCACCCGCGCTCGGCAGCACAAACACATCCGCCGCGTTATACAGCGCATTCATGGCCGCCGCCCCAAAGTGCGCCTGATCCAGGTCATATTCACTGGGCAAATGCACCCGCTCGCAGCCATAAAAGGCCGCCATGTGCCGCAGATCCAGCCCAGAAAGCGCCCCGGATGGATCGCTGTGCAGCCACAGGTGCGCGTCTGCATGCTGCTGTTCAAACCGTCCCCACGCCTTCAGAAGCTGCGGCAGCGACTTGCGGCTCGGAAAGCCCTTGTTCGCCGCCACCGTCAGCGCCATAAACGCGCCTTCTGGCACACCCACCCTGCGCCGCGCCTCATCACGATCCCCCGGCGCATACACCGCAGTCTCCACCCCGTGCGGCACATACCGCGCGCTAAGCCCCGCCGCCCGCAGCTCCCGCTCTCCAAAGCGGCTCATGGCCCACACCGCCCGGCACTGGCGCAGGCGCTCCACCACCGCTGGCGGCACCGGCTCATGATCCACCGGGCACCACAGCGCCACATCGCGCAAATGCTCCGGCGTATACACCCACGCATCCATCAGCACCACGGTCACATCCGGCTGATGGCGCGCAATGTGTTCGGTCAGCACATCGTCCCCATACGGATGACGGCTGCCCGGCAGAATCGGAATGCCGTTGGCCACCAGGCGCGCGCTTTGCACCCCATAGAATGCCGAGATGATCACCTCGTGCCCGGCGGCCTTCATCTGCCGGGTGAAGATGTCTGTCTGGTTGCCGTACCCGGTCGGTATCGGCGCGTTTGAATGCCATAGAATCTTCATCGCTGCCTCGTTTCGTCAGCATACAGCGGCCAGGGCCCCTGGCCACCACCGCCTAAAGCGGCGTCTTGCCCGGCACCGCGTCGAACTGCACCCGCACGATGTCGCCGGCCTGCCAGCCCGCGCCCTGCTCTGTGAGCTGCACGCCCACCCATTCGCCCGCCGCCAGATACGGCGCGACCATGCTCGTTGTCGCCGCCGGGACTGCCGCCGTCAGGCGTTCGCCGGCCGCCGTCCCGCCCAGCCCCGCCGAAACCGTGCCGCCCGTCGCCGTGCCCGCCGTCCCCAGGTTCAGCAGGCGCAGCACGATGGCCGTCCCCGCGTTCTGCGTCAGGTTAACGGCCACCGCCAACCGCTGCACACTCATCCCCACCGGCGCGCAAAACACCGGGTACGTCTTATTCCCGCCTGGATCAATGCTCAGGTCAAACGTCACACTGATCGGATCATTTGCACTTAACATCTGCTGCTCCTTTGCTGCTCTCGCTGCCCTGATGCCTATCGACTCACGTTATCCCACTGGTCAATCGATTGCTGCGCCGCCAACCCGCCCGCCAGCACCGCAGCACACAAAAACGGGGTGCAGGGGGCTGTGCTCCCTGCCGGGGTGCAGGGGCAGCGCCCCTGCGCCGCCACCCCCCCCCCCACCCCC
>CAZQIJ010000301.1:0-5902 GCA_964592955.1 uncultured Anaerolineaceae bacterium | reverse complement strand
CCCCCCCCCCCCCCCCCCCCCCCCCCCCCCCCCCCCCCCCCCCCCCGCCTGCCTGGTAGTTACATGGGTTTGCCGCACGGATAGGGCTTCAGCCAGAGAGAAAGTCGCGGCGCAGCAGCCCAAAAAGCAGCAGATCCTGGTAGCGTTCCCCGTCAAAGTACTGTTCGCGCTGGTGGCCTTCCTGCCGGAACCCCAGTTTGTGCAGCACCCGTACCGACTTGACATTCTCCACGCTCGTATCCGCTTCAACGCGGTTCAGCGCCATGTGCCGGAATCCGAACGTGATGACCGCCCTCAGCGCTTCTGGCATAAGGCCCTGGCCCCAGTGGGCACGCGCCAGATCGTACCCCACCGAAGCGCGGTTATCGATGCAGTTCCAGTAGTTGAAACCCACCATGCCGATCACCGCACCGGCTGTGCCATCCCCAGCCGCGCTATGTGTATCGGTGCCATCCCCAGCCGCGCGCAGCGTGATCCCCCAGCGCACCGCGCGGCAGAGTTCGTAATCCTGCCGGATGCTGCCGATCAGCGCGGCGGCCTCCTCAACATCCACATAGGCAAAGCCGCTGTTGTATTTCGTCACCTCGTAATCGCGGCGAATTTCAAACACCGCCGGGGCGTCTGCCAGCGTCAGTTCGCGCAGGATCAGGCGCGGTGTGCTGAGCGTAGGAAACGCAGAATAATCAAAAAAGGCATACGCGCCGCCAGCACCGTTCGCAGGCTCCATCACCATTCCCCTTATGCCAGCCGCACCAGCGACGGAAACCCTTCAAACGTCCCGCGCAGCACCTCTTTACCTTCCTGATTGATGCAGACCGTTTCCCCCACCAGCCGCCGCCGCGCTGCGTCTTTTTCGATGATGGTCACGGTGCAGGTGACGGTATCGCCCACATACACCGGCAGCAGAAAGTTGTAATTCATGTGGGTGGCCAGAAAGCCGATCATGCCACCGATGTGCGTCGCCATCGACGCCGTTAGCAGGCCAGGGATGATGCGGCGGCGCATGGGGCTGGCCGCGGCGAAATCGTCATCCAGATGATACGGGTTAAAATCCCCTGTCACCCCGCAGAACATCGCCACATCGCCATCGGTAAAAGTGCGGGTGAAACGGTATGACTTGCCCATGGGCATGGCATCAAAAGCGTTCTGTACCAGTTGTTTGTACTCGTCATGCGTCATGCAGTGTCATCCTGAAAGCGCCCAGAAACCAGTTTCCCGGCATTTCGTCAGAAATGTGCAGTATTTTACCGCACTCGCCGGTTTTAGTCGTCAGAACGGTTAAGAGTATTCTGGAACATGCATCTGCCAGACGAAGCACAACTCATCCAGCAGGTCAAACAACGGGCGCACCAGGCGGAGGCGTTCCACACGCTTTACGCGCACTATTACCCGCGCGTCTTCGCCTATACCGCCTACCGGGTGGGCCAGCGCGACGATGCAGAAGACATCGTCAGCGAGGTGTTTATCCGCGCATTGCAGTCCATCGGGCGCTTCGAGTATCGCGGCGCGGGGTCGTTTGCGGCGTGGCTGTTTCGCATCGCCTATCACGAGATCAGCCGTTTCTACAGCCAGCGGCAGCGGCTGTATGGTGCTGTCGCGCTGGACGATGCGCCAGAAATGATAAGCGATGAACCGGGGCCGGATGCGGCGCTGATGCGCAAGGAACGCTTCTTGCGCCTGCGCGCCGCTATCGCCGGGCTGTCGCCGAGACGACAAGAGATCGTCACCTTACGTTTTTTTGGTGAGCTGCGCAATCAGGAGATTGCCAGCGTGCTGGGGCTGGACGAGCGCACCGTCGCATCGCATCTCAGCCGCGCGCTGGAAGACCTGCAGCGCCAGTTTCAGGATGAGTCGTTCAGTGAGCGAGATGATGAACCCCAATCACAATCACGAAAGCGCCGCTAAGGCGCTGGAAGCGAAAATCGACCAGGCGCTGCGCGAACGCCGCTCGGACGACCCGCTGCTGGATTCGCTGGTGAACACCGTCCCGCGCGGCACACGGCGGCCTGATGCGCGCCTGCTCGCCCTGTTAGACTCCGCCGCTGCGGAGAAGGAGCAAAACACGGATATGATGATGGAAAAACCGAAGAACCGCCCACGCGCGCGCATACCGCTGACGCTGGCCGCCGCCCTGATCGCTGTGCTGTTGGGTGGGCTGGCGCTGGCCACGCTGCCCGGCGGACCTTCCCCGGACGCTTTTGGGTTAGGCCCCCAGGAATATCAGGGCTCGCTGGAAGGCTTTTCCGCCACTGCGACCGCCCTTATTGTCGAGGCGACGCGGGCTGCGGTGGATACCGGCTCCAACGCGCTGGATGGCGCTTTCGTCACTGCGACCGCCGTTGTTGCCCAGGCGACTAATGCGGCTGTGACCTTGCTCCCAACGCTGATGCCCCCACTCCCTGAGGGCGGTGAGGCGCGCCTGCTGGCACAGCACCCGGTGCGCGCAGGCGACACCCTCTACGCCATTGTGATGGCTTACGGCTACGACGGGTCGCAGCTCGAAATGCTGATCCCCCAGATCGCATCGCTGAACGGTATTTCGGTCGAGCAGGTGCTAAACCTGCAAGCGGGACAAACGCTGCTCATCCCGCTGCCGGAAAACGTGCAGATGCCGCTGCCCGCCAACGTCACGGCGACGCCCACCGCCACCGCCACCGCCACAGTCATCGCCGACGTGACCCTTCCCATCGTCGTGGCGGTTGATGCGCCGCTGACGGAAGACCAGACCGGCACGCCAGTGACTCTGCTGGTCAGTGTCGCAGTGTGGGGTGAGGAAGAAACGCCCACGACGATGGCTGTGCCGGTGGCCGATGGGGTGATCGTGTCGCAGCGCGCAGTCAGCGCTGGGCAGTACCGTCTTGATGTGAGGATCGCGCCAGAATCCGAAGCGCTGGTGCGCTGGCTGGTTGATCACAATGCGGTGATGACCTTCACGGTGAATGAATAGCGGGGTAGGGCAGGTTCGGGTTGTGGGTGGTTTTCGCCGCCCACAGCCCGCCAACGGGAGCAGCGCATCATCCGCCGCCGGTGAGCGCTTTCAGGACGCGACTAAGCATCATCGGAACCGAAAACGGCCTCCAACGCCGCCGGGGTCTGGTCTCGCCAGCAGGTGTAATTGTGGCCGCCGCCATACTCCACATACGTAACATCGTAGCCGCGCGCTTGCAGCAGCGGATGCAGCGTGTCGCGGTTTAGCGTGAGCAGCCATTCCAGCGTGCCCACCCCCTGCCAGATCCGAATCGGCTGCGGCGGCAGCGTCTTCAGCAGCAGCTCCACCAGCGAGTCTGCACCCGCTGGCCTCACCTGAAACGCCCCAGACATGCACACCACGCGCCCGAAGACCTGCGGCAGGCGCAGCGCCACATACAGCGCCAGTGCCCCACCCAGCGATGCCCCCATGACCCCGTAAGGCGCGTCACGTGGATCGCACAGCGCCAGGTGCGCGTTCGCCAGCGGCAGAATCAGGTTGGTAAAGGTCATCAGCGCCAGTTCCCCGCCGATATATTCTGCCGCGCGCGCCGTCCGGGCATTATCCACCAGCGCCAGCGCGATGGGGCGAATGCGCTGCTGCGCGATCAGGTTATCAACAATTTCGGTGAGCTTCCCATAGCGGCGGAAATCGCGCCCGTCGCACACCAGCAGCAGCGGCACCGGCTCTGCGGTCCGTGGCCTGTATAACCATACCGTCCGGTGACCTTTGTTCGGCAGCAGGCCGTCTGTGATCACGTGGCGCGTCACCCTGCCGCGCGGCGTTCTGCGGCTCATGACGTACAGCGGGGTGTGGTTCGATTTCGGCATTCTGAAGCAGTTGTTGTATTTGCCCATGCCGTTGGATGCGCGGCGGCGGTTGAGCGGGTCAAGCACATAGCGCGCTTTGCCGCCGTCGGCTTCAGGCGGCAGCACAAAGATATACTCCACGTAGGCATTTTCCGGGATCGTGGCCGTCAGCGTCCACACCCCCGGCGACTCCGGCTGCATCTCTGTCGGTTGGTCGCCCCGACCCCACAGGTTGAAGTCCCCCAGAATGCGCGGCGCGTCCTCACCCTCCCACACAAACGTCATCTCACCCGGTTTACCGCGTGTGGGCAGCGGCGTACCGTGCTGCTTTGCCAGTTCCAGTAGCGCGCTCATCAGGGCATCCTTTTGTTACGCTGCGGTTATGTACTGCCCAGGGATTATAGCAGTTCTCAGGCTGCGCTTAACACGCGGCCTGAAAATTACGATGACGATTACGCACTGGACGAACCAAAGGAAACTTCCATGTTAGACTCTCAGATCCGCACTGTGCTGGCAGAATACGAAACGCTGGCCGAGGCGCAGAACGCCGTCAGCGACCTGACCCGTTCGGGCGTCTCTTCAGACGCCATCAGCCTCATCGTCCGCGATCAGGGCGGGGATTATGCCGAGCGGTTACAGGTGAAGGACGATAACGTGACCAGCGACGAAGGCGCGGGGTTCGGCGCGCTCATCGGCCTGCTCACCGGGGTCGCGTTCGGCATCGGCGCGCTGACGATTCCGGGCCTGGGGCCAGTTATCGCGGCGGGGCCGCTGGTGGGGGGGATTATCGGCGGGGCGGCTGGCGCAGTGACCGGCGGCATCACAGCGGCGCTGATCAAGTCTGGGGTGCCAGAAGAAGACGCCGCGCGCTATGAAGCGCATCTTCAGCGCGGCGGCGCGCTGGTGACGGTGCAGACGACAGACGCGCGCGCCCCGCAGGTTGAGGCAATCCTGAACCGCAATTACGGCGGCTGATGGCGAAGCCCGCCCGCATCCGTGCCGGGTTTTTTGTCTGGAACAGCCGGAGTAAGCGGTAAACCATCGGGGCACGGCGTGCCGTGCCCCACTGCGCAGGGCTATCCGCCAGCGTGTACTAGCGTCCCAGCGCCACGCATGCCGGGCAGTCCCCACCGGGACGAATCAGCGCATAGCCCGCCATCGGGTCGCTGCCGTAATTGGTGAAATCCACATTCCAGATGATCAACAGCCGCACCTTGCCGCTGCTGCGCGCTATCCCCACCACCTGATCAATCCACGCTACCTGCTGGCCCAGCGTCACATTTTCCGCCCAGGTGAACCCTGCTGGCAGCGGCCCCAGCCCTTCCGGCGTCAGGTAGCCCAGTTCGGTAAAGCACAGCGGACGCCGCCCGCCGAATGCGCTGTAGTAGGTATCCACCATCGTGCCATAGTAGCGGCTGTAGTGGCTGCTGCTGCCGCGCGGGTCACCACTGCGCTGGTTGGGCGGCACGATGCCCTCGTTGTAGTGGATGCCGATGCAGTCCATATAGCTGGCCGCGCCCGCCGCCGCCATCCCGGCCATGAAGAAGTTATCGTCGCAGCCCGTGCCGGAACACCCCCCAAAATAGCCGGTAGGGGCGGGCGCGCCGCTGACCACCATCGTGTTGGGATTGTTGGCTTTAATCGCGCCGTAGGCCTGGCGCAGCAGCTCGGTGTAACTCGCCGGGCTGATCGACCCAGACTGCCACTCGCGGTCGATGTTCGGTTCGTTCCACACCTCAATCGCGTCTGCGCCCAGGGCGGCCACCCCGCCCACAAAGCTCGCATAGCCCTCGTAATAGCCGGGGCTGGTCACTTCCTGACCGCTGCCCACCACCCCGATCAGGATGCGGAAGCCGTTGGCGTGCGCAGCATTGATCATGCCGGCCGCGTCGTTGGGGTTCTGCCCAGGTGTGTAGCGAAACTGCTTCTTCACCCACGTCATCCCGGCCACGCGCATCCAGTTAACTGTCGTTTCGTTGAACCCGGCCACGTGCCCGCCCAGGTTGAACCCGCTCACGCGCGTGCCACCACTTACCGGCGGCGCAGCAGGCGCGGCTGGCGCAGCAGGCGCAGCCGGGGTCGCCGTCTCAGCCGGTGCGCTGCCGCCGCCGGAGCCTCCCCCATC
>CAZQIJ010000300.1:0-5930 GCA_964592955.1 uncultured Anaerolineaceae bacterium | reverse complement strand
AAGGGATCCCGGCCATCGAAGAAACGATTGCCGCAGGGATCAACGTTAACGTGACGCTGATCTTTTCTGTCAGCAACTATGTGGAAGTAGCCCACGCCTTTATTCGCGGCCTGGAACGGCGTCTTGAAGCCGGCCAGCCCGTCAACAGGATCGCGTCTGTGGCCAGCTTCTTCATCAGCCGTATCGACACGCTGGTAGACCAGATGCTGCACAACAACATCCGTGCCGCACAAGGCCGTGACCTGGATCGTGTGCAGCTCAATAACCGGCTGCTGGGCAAAGCTGCCATCGCCAACGCCAGGCTGGCCTACAAGCAGTTCACCACGCTCTTTTATGGTGAACGCTTCGCACGCCTGCGCGAAGCTGGCGCATCCGTTCAGCGCCCACTCTGGGCCTCTACCAGTACGAAAAACCCTGCCTACCGGGATACCCTTTATGTGGACTCGCTCATCGGGCGCGACACCGTGAACACCATGCCGCCGGAGACTCTAGAGGCCTTCAAAGATCATGGGACTGCTGCCGAAACGCTGACGCAGGGGGTGGATGAAGCGCAGTCGATCCTGGAAATGCTGGCAGAAGTTGGCATCGATATGGAGCAGATTGCCAAACGGCTCCAGGATGACGGGGTCGAGTTGTTTGTGGACGCGTTTCGGGCACTGATCAATCAGGTGGAGACCAAGCGCACCATCCTCGCTACCGGCATCATGGCCAACCAGAAGACCGCGTTGGGCATCTATGGCGAAGCGGTGCAGACGGCCCTCAGGAAGCTGGATGTGGATTACGTCAATGAGCGCATTTGGGCGAAGGATGGCAGTGTCTGGAAGAATCACGGGCCGACCATTGCCAAAATCCAGAACCGGCTTGGGTGGCTCAACGTGATGAATACGATTGACATCGAACGGCTGAAACGCCTGCAGGAGAGCACACGCGGCAGCGATATCGACGCGGTTGTACTGCTTGGGATGGGAGGCAGCAGCCTCGCTCCCGAAGTGTTGAGCCTGACCTTCGGTGTCCAACCGGGTTTCCCGCGCCTGCTTATGCTGGACAGCACCGATCCGGTGCGCGTGCTGGAGATCGAACAGGCGGTTGACCTGAAACGCGCGCTGTTTATCGTGGCCAGCAAATCCGGGTCAACGCTGGAGACCAACTGCTTCTACAAGTACTTCTACGAAAAAACGGGGCGCAGCGGGGCGCAGTTCATCGCGATTACCGATCCGGGATCGCAGCTTGCAGACGAAGCGCAGCGCGAAAGCTTCCGCGATATCTTCCTTAATCCCGAAGACATCGGCGGGCGCTACAGCGCGCTGAGTTACTTCGGGCTGGTACCTGCCGCGCTGCTCGGCCTTGATCTTGACGCCTTCTGGACATCGGCGGCAGACATGATCCGTGCCTGTGCTGCCAATATTGACGCTGCCGGCCATCCAGGTGCTTCGCTCGGTGCCATCATGGGTGCGCTGGCACAGGCCGGGCGGGACAAACTCTACCTCCACTGCAGCCCGTCCATCGCCAGCTTTGGCAACTGGGTGGAGCAGCTTGTGGCTGAAAGCACGGGCAAAGAAGGCAAAGGCATTCTGCCGGTAGTCGGCGCAACGGTCGGCAAATCGCATGACCATGCGTCTGATCGTCTGTTCGTTTACCTGAAGGTCGAGGGCGACCCGGGTAATACAGAACTCGATGAAGCGATACGCGCGCTGCGCGAGGCCGGGCATCCGCGTGTCACGATCATGCTTAAGGACGCGCATGCGCTTGGCGGAGAATTCTTCCGCTGGCCATTCGCCACCGCCGTTGCCGGGCAAATCCTGGGGATTAACCCCTTTGATGAGCCAAACGTCACTGAAAGCAAAGAGAATACAGGCCGCATCCTGCAGCACTATGTTGAACACGGGCATTTGCCCCACATCACACCAGCGATGAGCACGCCAGACATCAAGCTGTTTGCAGATGAATACACGCTTGCCCCGCTCCGCGAGCTGTCGGCGCAGCACAGCTACAACTTCAGCGACCCGGTGCAGCTACTGGCCGCACAGATCGCCGGGACGCATGCTGGCGATTATTTCGCAATCCTGGCTTATCTGCCCCCCAGCAGCGCGATGGATGACAAGCTGGCAGAAATCCGTAGGCTGCTGCGCCACGCCACCCGCCGCGCCGTAACGGCGGGGTACGGGCCACGTTACCTGCACAGCACGGGGCAGCTTCACAAAGGCGGGGATGCGAACGGCGTATTCTTCCTGCTGACGTGCGACCACACCCAGGATGCCCACATCCCGGATGCGCCGTACAGTTTTCGGATTCTGGAAGCGGCGCAGGCTGCCGGGGATTTTGAATCACTGCAAACGCACAAGCGCCGCGTGATTCGCATCCACATCACCGCTGATCTGTTGGCTGGGGTTAGCACGCTCCAGGAAGCAGCGCAATTTGTTATTGACCGCCGCAGGTAGGCTGAATGACCGGGGTGGCGACCATTGACCTTCGCCGCCCCATCGTCGCCGCGCCTCACGGATATCTGTTCGGGGTGGCAAAGAATCCGTGTTTCCTGCCTCACCGGTGATCCAAGCGGACGAACAAGGTGCAAGCACTGTTCTGCACGGACCAATGCCAGGAAGGTTTGTTGACGTTTGCTCCTGGTTCAGTGCGCCTGGCAGCCAGAAATGTCACCAGAACCCAGTACATATCGGTGGAAATCCATAAGCAGTGGGGCACGGCATGCCGTGCCCCTGCACCGCGTATCGATTACGTTACTGCGTACTTATTTCCGCCGGGGTGGACTAGACCTCAACCAGATGCGCATGCATGGCTTTCGTAGGGGCGGTTCGTGAACCGCCCGCCAAGTCGGGCGTATCGCCATGCGCCGCTGCATCATGCGCCGCTCACAATAAACCTGTCGCGGTACGAGTGGCCTGTTGGCATAAGCAGCGCCATATGCTGAGCGTAAACAACAGCATGCGCTGCACAGGCGACCCACGAATGGACAAACCAAAACGAATACGCACAATCGTAGGGACGACGCCCGCCGCGTCCGCCCCAAAATCCGGCGGATTTAAATGGGTTGATCCATACGTACAGACAGATCACTTGTGCAGGATGTTCAGCGTCACTTTACTGCACGCCATCCAATACTTCTTCTTTGGGTGTACTTAGAAGAAGATCTTGGCGACTCCCAGAATGCCCTGCTTCCACGGGACGCGGTGCGAAACCCCGCTTTGGTTGGCAAAGTTGCTCAGGTTGTCGATATACCAGCGGTAGTTGCGAATCAGCGCGTCCTTGTTGGAATATTTTGGCGCGTAACCCAACGTCTTTTCCGCTTTTTCGATGGAGACGAAAGAGTCTTTGCTGGCCGTCTCATACACCCACTTATAGAGCGGTGAGAGGTTCAGGGCTTCCAGCACGCGCAGAGTCCAGATGGCGGGCGCGGCGGGGATAGGCCGAATACGCTTGCCGAAACCGGCATAATCCAGCACCGCCTGGTAATCTTCGCCCATCGTGGTGAAGTCTTTCGCGCCGATGTTGAATGTGTCGTTGGCCTTATGCTCCGGCAGCGTGGCGCACAGGTAGATCGCGTCGCACAGGTCTTCCACATCCAGCAGTTGGTAGCGATTTCTGCCGCTTCCAAGCATCGGAAAACCTTTGCCGTCCTTTGCCCAATCATAGAACAGTGCAAACACCCCCAGGCGCTCCGGCCCGATAAATGACTTGGGGCGGATGATGGGCACGCACATTCCCTTTGCGCGGTACTCCAGGCACACTTCTTCGGCCTTGATCTTTGACTCTCCATAAGGCCCCACGCCATCCAGTTTGTCGGTTTCGAGCAGGGGATGGTGATCCGGGATACCGTAAACAGCAGTCGATGAAATCTGGATGAAGCGTTCAACGGTATGCTGATGGGCAGAGTCAATCACGTTGCGTGTGCCCTCGATGTCGGTCGAGTAGATGTCTTCCGGGCTGTACAAGGGGAGCGCCGCCGCACAGTGAACGACAATGTTAACGCCTTGCATGGCGCGATCTACGGTTTCACGATGACGGATGTCGCCCTGAATTTCGGTAATTTGCCCCCGCTCTGGATAATCGAACGGTTCGAGATCGAGCGAGACGACCCGGTGGCCGCGTTCCAGAAGATAGCGAATCAGGTTGATTCCCAGAAAACCAGACCCGCCGGTGACGAGATACGTTTTTTTCTGTTCGGACATGCGTTGAGCCATTTCAGTCATTCGATGAGGACTCCGTGTTCTGTGTGTATCATTGCGCTTATTTTAGGAGGCGATCCCACTTGTGGATAGGGCATGGTTCATCATTTCACAAACGCGGCGGGTTCGCTCCACATCCCGGAAAACACCATATCCTGAAGCGGCTTCCGCGTGCGCTGCTGCTGCTCTTTGAGCTGATCTTTTTCAACGAGTGCCTCCAGCGCACCGTAATAGCCAAGCGCGATTCCGGTCACGATCTCAAACGGTTCAGGTACAGCGTAGAGCGCCCGCGCTTTGTCCGCGTCAATTCCTGCGAACGGATGCACCCACAGCCCCATACTGGTGGCCTGAAGCGTCATGTTCTGCGTCGCCATACCGATGTCGTGCCAGGCATAATGGTTTGGCGTCTCGTGGCCTTCGAAGCGGGTGCGCGCAGCAGTAAGCATCAGCACAGGGGCATTTTGCGCCCAGCGCTGCACGCTGGCCACACAGCAGCTCAGCAGGCGCGCGTGCTCTTCCGGTTGGCTAAGGGTCGCCACGATAAAGCGCCAGGGTTGTTCATTAAAGCACGAGGCCGACCAGCGCGCGGCTTCTAACACGCTCTGCAATTTTTCGGCCTCCACCGGACGCGGTGAAAACGCGCGCGGGCTCCACCGCATTTGAATAAGCGGATGCAGTGGATAGTCGTTGTGGGCGGGCTTTTGCATCAGTTCCTGTTCCCTTCTTCCAATTCAAAATTCCAATGCACAATTCAGCAGACACTACGCTGCTGGCGCTGACTTTGTTATAATGGTCCGCATTCAATACGCAGACGAGCTGCGAGACCAGAGATGTTAACCAGAAAAACCACGAACCGCATATCCTTTATTCCGAAATCTCCGGCTGCCTTTCACCATTAGCGCCACACCTCATCTGCCGGCAGAGCGCAGGTTTTGCCGCACGGTTGTCTTCCCGGATTTCTGAACCTGATCTGACCCTATCCCTAAGAGGTGATGCCTGATGTTTGAAAGACTGAACGCGATTGACGCGCGCTACACTGAACTCGACCGCATGCTTGCGGATCCCGCCGTGACGACAGACTATGAAAAAGTGGTAGCGTATTCTAAAGAACGCTCAGACATTGAGGATATTGTTGAAAGCTTCCGCGTGTATAAGCAGAAGGTGCAGCAGTTAGAGGGCGCGCGCCAGGTGCTCTACGAAGAGAGCGACCCGGAGCTGCGCGAAATGGCCAAAGAAGAAATCGGAACGCTGGAGCCTGAAACCGAGGCGATGGAAGAAAAGCTCAAAGTGCTGCTGCTGCCAAAAGATCCGCGTGACGAGAAAAACGTCATCATGGAAATACGTGCCGGGGCAGGTGGCGACGAAGCCGGGTTGTTTGCAGCCGATCTGTTCCGTATGTATGCGCGCTACGCGGAAGGGCGCGGCTGGAAGGTGGACGTCACCAGCGAAAACGAGCAGGGTGGCGGTGGCTATAAGCGCGTGGAGTATGAGGTAAAGGGCAGGGGCGCATTCAGCCGCCTGAAGTACGAGAGCGGGGTGCATCGCGTGCAGCGCGTGCCTGCCACCGAAAGCCAGGGGCGCATTCATACCAGCACTGTAACGGTGGCGGTGCTGGCAGAGATGGACGAGGTGGACATTGACCTCAACATGAACGAAGTCCGGGTGGATGTGTTTCGCAGCCAGGGAGCAGGCGGGCAGTCCGTGA
Organism: uncultured Anaerolineaceae bacterium; assembly: GCA_964592955.1. Classification (GTDB taxonomy): domain Bacteria; phylum Chloroflexota; class Anaerolineae; order Aggregatilineales; family Phototrophicaceae; genus CAZQIJ01. The sequence goes on along the minus strand of CAZQIJ010000300.1, from coordinate 44 downwards.
ATACGACTGACTCTGCTGTGCGCATGACTCATATACCGACAGGC
>CAZQIJ010000299.1:0-6023 GCA_964592955.1 uncultured Anaerolineaceae bacterium | reverse complement strand
TGCGCCATAGGCCCTGGCTGTTTGCTGTGCCTCGTGGACGGTGAACAGACGATCGTGCGTAGCGCCCAGCACCAGCACAGGCGTTTTTACGCGCTGTGGCTGCGGCAGTGCCAGGAAAGAGACATCCATCGCCACACGCAAAGACTCCTGCTGCACAAACAGGTGCCACTTCTGCACAAGCTCAGGCGGGGTGTCGTCGCGCAGGCATTCCCACTGAAAGCGTTCAGGGGTGCGCATCACGGCATAGGGACTCAGCGTCAGGGACATTTCCAGAAAACCGCCGGGTTTTGTAACCAGATGCCGCAGGAGGCTGGGCAGAAATCCGCGCACAGGGATAGACGCCACCAGCACAGCAGCGGGCGCGGCGTGAAGTTCGAGGTATTTCTGCACGATAAAGCCGCCCATGGAATGGCCGATGACGACAGGGCGCTGGCCGGTTTCGCGCGCGATGTGGTCTGCTACCTGGGCGACATCCTGCACATAGGCGTGGATGCTGGCGAAGCGGACCTGCGCGTGGCCTGCGCTGGCCCCATGACCGCGCAGACTGAGCGCATAAACGTCTCGTCCCTGGCCGGCAAAGTATGGGAGCATGTATTCGTCCCAGCACCATGCGCCATGCCAGGCTCCATGTACAAACAACAGCGGGGCGGCATTCGCGGCCTGCCCAACGCCCTCGGTGGGGGTACGGTGGATGACTTCAAGCTGCATCAGGAAACGCTATCGTCCTATTATGTGCTCAATTAGCCCAACATGACCATGTTGTTGCGGTGGATGACGTAATCTCCGTAAGTATAGCCCAGAATCTCGCTGATGCGGTCAGACTTCACGCCGCATAACTGCGCCAGGTCGGTACAACTGTAATTGGAGAGCCCATGGGCGATGGGCTGGCCGCCAGGGTTTTGAATGGTGACGGTTTCGCCACGCTGAAAATCGCCAGCGACATGCGTTACCCCCACCGGGAGCAGGCTGGCCTTGCCGCCTGCCAGCACCGCTGCTGCGCCTGCATCCACCATCACAATCCCCTGCGCCTTGTCCGTCAGAATCCAGCGCTTGCGGCTTTCCAGCGCGGTTTCTGCTGGCATAAAACGCGTGCCCACCGTTTCGCCAGCCACCACCTTCAGCAGCACATCTTCCATGCTGCCCGCCGCGATCACGGTCATCACGCCGCCGCGGCTGGCGGTGTGGGCGGCTTCGATCTTCGTCACCATACCGCCGGTGCCCAGGCGCGTGCCTGTGCCGCCTGCCAGCGCGTAGGTGGCATTGTCGATACGTTCCACGACTTCGATGAGGGTCGCATCCGGGCGGCGGCGCGGATCTGCGGTGAACAGTCCCGGTTGATCGGTGAGGATGACGAGCAAATCGGCATCAATTGTGGTAGCAACCATTGCAGATAGGTTATCATTATCACCGACACGGATTTCGTTGGTGGCGATGGTATCGTTCTCGTTGACAATCGGTATAATGTGACGGTCAATGAGCGTCAGGAGTGTATCGCGCGCGTTAAGGTATCGGGTTCGGTCGCTAAGATCGTCGCGCGTTAACAACACCTGCCCCACCACGATGTCAAAAATGTCGAACAACTGGCTGTAGAAATGCATCAGGCGGCTTTGCCCCACAGCGCTCAGCATCTGCTTGGCAGGCACAGACCGCCCGAAATCCGGGAAGCCCAGGCGCTCTTTCCCGGCGGCAGTTGCGCCGGAACTGACAACGACAAGTTCGTGCCCCTGCTGGTGTAGTTTCGCAATCTGTTGTACGATTTCTAACATCCGCTGTCGGTTCAGGTGAAGTGAACCTCCGGTGAGCGTGCTTGTACCGAGTTTGGCAACGATTCGACTCATATGCGCCCTGCTGGGAACTGACTGGACGGTGCCTGGGTAACGGTTCACATTGTAGACGATAGCGCGCGGGCCGTCGATACAAACGATTACGGCAGCGAAGCGGGCACAGCCATCAACCCGCAAACAAACCAAAGGCTCAACAGTTTCCTAACGTTTGGGGTGAAAGAATGTGTTATGATCGACGTAACATTGATTTCTGATGAGCGGTTAGTCGGTCTTTAACGCGGTACTCGCAGCAATGGCCGGGAATTGGCTATAATTGGGAAGGCAGAGGTTGGCCGAGCTTCCTTGAGATCAAATGTATCATTAACCCAAATCGGGTATATTCATCTATAAACCGTCCACCAAGTGGTCCCACCGTTTTAGGGGTGTTAAGGGGCAAGCATGAGCAAGGGTCGTATTCTTGTCGTCGAAGACGACTTCGACATTTCCAATATGTTGCGAATCTACTTCACCGGTCAGGGCTACGAAGTGCAGGTCGCGCCGCGCGGCGGTGATGCGCTGTCGATTACCCGTAAGCAGCTTCCAAGTCTCATTATGCTGGATATTATGCTCCCGGACATGAACGGTTATGATGTGTGCCGGGAACTGCGTACTACCATGCGTACCAGCCACATACCCATTATCTTTCTGACCCAGAAGGACGAGCGCAGCGACAAGATCGCCGGTCTTGAACTGGGTGCGGACGATTACGTCACGAAGCCGTTCGACATCGAAGAACTGAAGCTGCGCGTAAAGAATGCGATAGACCAGAACGGTCGCGTTAGCTCGTTCAGCCCCATTGCGAACCTGCCTACCGGAAAGCTGATCGAAGACCACCTGCGCAACCTGATGCGCAGCACCAAGCCCTGGACCTACATGGACATCCGCATCAAAAACTTTGACGTTTTCAAGGATGTGTATGGGTTTGTGGCGGGTGACGAAGTCATCCGGTTTTCTGCACTGCTGGCGGCTGAAGTGATCGAAGAACTGGGGATGCCGGATGACTATCTGGCGCACCCCGGCGGAGAAAACTTCGTCATTACCACCTTTGCGGGAGACCCGAATCGCCTGCGCGACCGGTTAGTGGCGCGCTTTGCGGAAGAAGTGAAACAGCACTATTCTTTTATTGACCGTGAACGCGGTTATATTCTGCACAACACCGGCGGCCAGGAGCGGCAGATTGAACTGATGACGCTGGCGGTGGGCGCTGTTTCGACCGCTACGCACCAGTTTTCGGATATTCGCGAGATTACCGAGCTGGCGGCAGAAGACCGCCGCAGACGGCAGAATGGGCTGGCGAGCGACAGCGACGAAAGCCCGCAGCTCTCAACTTCCTGGTAACCAGTTTTACAGGACAACAAAATTATGGATGCGGCACTGATTGTCCTCGCGGGGGTGGTCATCACGGGTTGGATTTTCTTCTTTGTCTTACAAAGAACAAACCGTGAAACCGAGCAGTTAAGCGATGTGGAGCAGACGTTAAAGGGAGTGCCGCTGACAGCACGTGGAGACGCGGTGCTGGTTTCGCGCGAACACGGCCAGCTCATTTATGCCAACACGCCAGCGCGCACGTGGCTTGGGTTAGATGGCGGTGACCCACACCTGGAACGCATCGTGCGCCAGGTACAACCTGTGGACAGTTTTCTGGAGTTGTTTGCAGGAGAACATCAGACCTCGTTCCAACTGGGGCAGCGCTGGGTAGAGGCATCGTCGCATCGCATCCCAAGCGGCAATGAAGTGCGCACCGTCATTATCATGCGCGAAATTACGGCCAGCACGAGCAATCCGGACATCCTCGACCTCTCGCAGACCATCAGCATCATCAACCGCATTGGCGAGACGGTGAACGCCAGCCTGGGTGTGGAGCAAACGCTGCAAACCGTGCTGTCCGTTGTGCGCCAGGCCATCGAATTTGATGCGGGCGAGATCAACCTCAAAGACGAACGCACACAGGCCTTCCACCCGCGCGGGTGGCTGGGGGATGCGTCGTATCTGGTGGCGCTGGCCGAAGTGGGGGGCGGTTATGACCTGGACGAAGGCATCACCGGGTGGATCAACCAGCACAAGCAACCGCTGCTGATGAAGAACCGGGACGAGGTCATCCGGCCCAAAGTGGCCAACAGCCCGTTCTGGTGCATCGTGGGGGTACCGCTGATGCTGGGCGAAGAGGTCATCGGCACGCTGGAACTGGCCAGCGAAACGGCCAACCGCTTCACCCAGGCGGATGTGGCCATGCTACAGGCGATCAGTAAACCGGTCGCCGTTGCCATTTATAACGCCAGCCTGTATGCCGAACAGGTGCGTCGCATCGAAGACATCGCCAGCCTGCAGCAGACGGTGGAGGAAGCGGTGGACAGCAACGACCCTGCCCCGCTGTATGCTGCGCTGAATAACCGCATCGCCACGCTGATGGATGCAGATATGTGCGGCGTGTTCCTGTTTGATGAAAGCCGACGCGGGCTGGTCGCTGCGCCGCCGTTCTTCGGCCTGCCAGATGCGCTGGTGCGCACGATTATTATCCCGCTGCCGCAAGACAGCCCGCAGCACGACATCTGGGAAGTGCAGCCCTACTGGGTCTCTAACAACGTCAATGACGAGCCGCTGGTGGAGGCGCTGGGGTTAAGGGCGCTGGCAAGCGTAGCAGGTGTGAAGAACACGGCGTGGCTGCCCATGCAGATCAGCAACCGGCGCATAGGCGTGCTGGCTGTGAGCAACAAGCGCGAAGGGGCCTTTACCCCGCGGGATATCACCGCCATGCGCGCGCTGGCGTCGCAGGCCGCCATTGTGGTGGAAAACATCCGGCTGTTCACACGCGAACAGCGGCTGGACGCGGAACTGGCGGGTTTGCAGGAGATCACCTACGCCATCGGCGCGCTGAGCCATGAAGGGGAGTTCTACCAGGAGATTACAGAGCGCATCGCCCGCCTGATGAATATTGCGATGTGCGGTATCCTGCTGGTTGACCCAGAGCGCCGCCGCCTGGTGAGCCGTCTGCCGTTCTACGGGTTAACGGAAGAGCAGGTTGCCGAGTATTATATTCCGCTGGAATCCGGCTCTGTGATGGAGCAGTTGTGGCAGGAAGAAGATTTCTGGTACAGCAATCAGGTGAATTCCAGCGCGCTGGTGTTTGCGGCTGGCCTGGATGAGCTGGCGGCACGCCTGATGGTACAGAAGACGCTGCTGGCAGTGTTGTCTTCTGGTGGCCGCCGCCTGGGTGTGGTGCAGGTCTCTAACAAGCTCAACGGGCAGGACTTTACGGATGGAGACGCGCGCCTGCTGCTGATTTTCGCCACGCAGGCCGCCTCGATCATCGAAAATGCGCGCCTGTTCCGCGAGGTGCAGCGCAGTTCCGAACAGGCGCAGCGCCTGCGCCGCATCGCAGAAATCGCCGGTACGGTGACCACCAGTGACGAGGGTCTGCTAAACCTGCTGACCGAGATTGCGACGCTGATGGAAAGCCCATCGGTCTTTATCAGCGTGCTGGACCAGACCGGCAGCCTCATCACGTACCCGCGCTTTGTGCGCGGCACAGAGCTGAGTGAGCCTATCGTCCAGGATGTGTACAGCCCAGGCTTTGAGCACAGCGTGGCGATGTCGCGCAGACCGTTCTACTCCAACACGCTGGCGGATGATAAGCGCCTGCTGCCAAGCTACGCGCAGATCGCGGCACGCTTTGGCCTTACACGCGCGATAATGGTGCCGCTGGTGGTGGGTGATCGCAGCCTGGGTGAGCTGGGCATTGCGAACCGGGGTGTACCGTACCAGGAAGAAGATATCGGCATTATGACGACCATCGCCGCGCAGGTCAGCTCGGCGCTGGATCGTCTGCTGATTTATGAAGCCGCAGGCCAGAACCTGAACCGGCGTCTGGAAGAACTGGACGCGATTTCGCGCGTGAGCAACGAACTGACGCTGACGCTGGACTTTGACCAGATCCTGAACGTCATCCGTAAAGAGTCGCTGCGCGCGACGGGGGCGTCTGGCTGCACGGTGGCGCTGCTGCTGCCTGCTGACCGCTGGCAGCGCCCAGACCAGCCCGAAATGGAGCGCCGGTTGGGCAATGCGCGCGTGATGACCCGCCTGGCCGCCGTTGAGCTTGAAGCGATCTCGCGCGGGGCAGACAGCGTGATGGTCAGCAGTTATGAAACCGAAGGCATGGAAGCCAGCCCGCCCGAAGCGCGCTCGGCAGTGGCCGCCACGATC
>CAZQIJ010000298.1:0-6095 GCA_964592955.1 uncultured Anaerolineaceae bacterium | reverse complement strand
TTTTTCGGTGTTGCCAAATACAGAGTCGTAGACAACCAAGGCGTTCATGCGGATAGTCCTTTTTCATGACTAGTGTGCGAAGTAATGACGACATTTCTCTTGATCGACATCGCGGTGAGCTTGAGACTCATGACATAAATCGGATATGACCGTCCTATGAGCAGCAGGGTGGTTCTATATCAACGGTGTTGTGATCCTCGAAAGTGCTGGCGAACTTCGGCCACAATCTGGTTGTCGGTCATTTTGTCAGCCGGCTGCGTCACAATGGTACGCTCACTGTGTGCGTGATCGTGATCGTGACTCACAAGACGTTTGTGAAGCTCAATTTTGGCCTCGCCCGGCCCCAGGATCAGGATGGAGTCAGCATCATGCAGAGGGACGATGACTTCATCATAGTAAGTGTTGAGATGGTCATCAAAGCGCCGGTCGCGGGTATCCTCGGCGGCGTCATTGTGTGATCCGTTTGATTCTGAAGCGCCGGAATAGCGCACATGCTTATCCATATGCGATGTTATTTCTTTGATTTCTTCGCTGTCCTCTAAAAGAAACACGAGAACAGCCTTGCGATGGTCAATCCACAAACCCACTTCTTTTTTCATACACTGCTCCTTCGTCTATCTGCTTCACATGCCTATAGGTCGAACCCTCTACCGTGCCACGGTAATGTCATTAAACATCATGACACTGGTGCTCGTCATAGTTGTTTATTTGTGCTTTGGATGCGTGCAATACCAGGCGACGGTTTGCGGAAGCCGCCGTTGCGCGCCCCTACACCATCGCCTGGTGTGGCCGCGCTTTGTCCGGGAAGAGATCCCCATAGAGGCGCATATAGGCATCGGCCATGCGCACCGCCGTAAACGACTCCGCGCGTTCGCGGGCACGCTCCCCCCACGCGCGGCGCAGCGCCGGGTCTTCCAGCAGTTGGCGCAGGCTGTCTTCCAGCCCGGCGTCATCGCGCACAAACAGTGCCGCGCCGTCCCAGTGTTCGCGCACCATCGGGATATCGCCCAGTACCAGCGCGCACCCGGCCACACCCGCCGCCACAATCGACAAACCGAGCGGGTCATAGCGCGCGGGGGAGGCAAAGACGGCGGCGCGCGCGTACCACTGTTCGAGCTGGCGCGGGCCGGGCGTACCCAGGCGGCGGATCCCGCGGTCTTTGCCTGCTGGCTGAAGCTCGCTGGTATCGCCCCCCCCGGCGATGTAGACCGGCGCGGGGAGCTGGGGCGCGGTGCGGATAAGCGCGCCCAGGTTGCGGGCTTCGTCCCACATGCGCCCATAGGCCAGCACAAACGACTCCTTGGAGATGGGGGCAGCGCCAGACGCGGCGCGCGCATAGCCATTGGGGATGACCACCAGCGGCAGATCCGGCGTATAGTGCCGTTTGAGCATGTGGCCGAAAGCGGCGCTGGGCACCACCACGCGCTGCGCCGCCTGTAACCCGTGCGCAACGCGCGCCTGATAATCCACCCGGTCTGGCGGCAGGGGCAGCCCCTTCACCGCTTCCCACCAGGACATCAAACAGCCCTGCGCCCCCAGGACGACCGGGGCCTTCCAGGGCAGCGCCGCCTGCGTGAAGCTCCCCACATGGATGACATCCGGGCGGGTGTGCGCTTCCAGGCCCAGCAGCCAGTCGCCAGCGCGCACCAGATCATCCCAGGGGTTGTGCATCCATTCCACTTTCAGGGCACTCTCATACAGGCTGATGCTGGGAATGCGGCGGATGGTGTCTCGCTGGTCCAGGCGCAGCGGTGCGCCCATCGTCGCCAGGATGACGTGGATGTGGTGGGGCGCAAGCGCCTGGGCGAGGGTGATGGCAAACAACCAGTTATCGCCAGGCGCATCGATTGTCATAAGCAAGCGTGAAATCATCAGTGGATACCAGGCGTGTTTGGCGCATTTGAACCGTGATGCGGCTGGCGGAATTATTGGGTTTCCGGGACCAGCGGCACAACAGCACCCTATCACTATATTCGTGATCTGGGAACTGGTCAACTTGGGGAAGCGCGTTGTTTGCAGAATTTACAGTTTTGGCAATTTGCTGCCGCCCCCGGCCTATTTGCCGCGGCGCAGCAGCAGCACGGCGATCCCGGCGGCCAGCGACGCCAGCCCCAGGCTGCACGCGCCAAACAGCAGCTTAAGCATGGTGGATTCGCTGACCGGCAGCGGCACGTCGAAGTAATCCAGCGCCAGCATGCCGTAGGCCGCCAGCCCGCCGGTGATGAGGCCGATGGCGACAACCAGGGCGGGCGCGCGCACCAGCGTGATGGGCGCGGCTTCGCTGAGGCGCAGCACGAGTTTGCGCCGGATGGCCACGATGACGCCCGGCACCAGCATGGCGGTGCCCAGCACCAGCCCCATGAACCACGCTTCTTCGGTGAGGAAGTTGGTGATGGGGCTGCGGCCTGTATCTTCGCCGGTGCCCACCAACACCCCACCCACCAGCGTGAAGATCAGCGCCAGCGCCGCCGCGATGCCCAACCCCAGCGCCAGCCCCACGGTATCCAGCGGCGGCGGCGGCGTGACGGGGCGGCGCGAAAGCGTGCGCGCCAGCGGTTCGAGGTGCGTGACGAAATCCAGGCGGCGGCGGTCATCCAGCAGCAGCGCCACGCCGTCCTCGCGCCCGGTGATATCCACCGCCAGCTTAACGGCGCGCATATCGTTGGCGAGCGCCTCGTTAAGCGCCAGGGCGCGCCCCATGGCCTTGGCCGCCATCTGCCGCTTCTGATCGCGGTGGAAGATGAGCGCGCGGCGCGCGAAATCTGCGCTGCCCAGGCGCATGGTTTGGGCGGCGGCGCGCGTGTTATAGCCGTTGGCCTCTGCCACGCGCACCAGGTCCTGCCGCGCCTCGCGGTGGCGCTCTGGGATCACGCGCCCCAGCAGCATAGACTCTGCCACCAGCCCCCAGGTCAACAAGGGGCGTTTGCGCTGCGTCTGGTGGATGCGCGTCAACAGGTCTTCCATATAATCGGTGAGCGCGCCCAGCAGCGCCGGGCGGCAGTCGAAGGTGAGGTGAATGTCAATGCGGGCGTCCAGCGGGGCGCGCATGTAGGCCTCGAAGGTGCGATCCAGGGTGGTAAACAGCGCGGGCAGCACTTCACCGGCCTCGGCTTTGGCGGCGAAACGCAGACGGCGGTCCAGATTTTCGAGTTGGCTGATGAGAGAGTCTACGGAGTCCATGTCTATGCTCACAGGGTGTGCGATGGTTCTCCTTAAAGTTTAGAACAGGGTAAGCGGATTCGCCATCAAGGCTGGCGCGGTTCTGGCGCGTGGGGCGTGGCCGGGGAAAGCCGCCAGGGATTTTGCCCACGTCAGCCCCGCGCCGGTTCTCGCGCAGCCCTTCGCCCTGCCCCAGCGCGGACTCCCCTTGACACCCGCCGCGCGAAGACGACAATTGTCATGGTCGATTGGGGCGCGTTTTGTGCCCCGCGCACCACGATACACCGAAGGACAGACACCACCATGAGCGCACCTGTGATCGTCACCGAAGGGCTTACACGCCACTTTGGGCCAACCCGCGCGGTGCAGGATCTCACCCTGACCGTTAACGCAGGTGAGGTTTTCGGGCTGCTGGGGCACAACGGCGCTGGCAAAACCACCACCGTGCGGCTCCTTAACGGCGTCCTTGGCCCCACATCCGGGCACGCGCAGGTGCTGGGCTTATCCCCGGTCACGCAGGGGAGCGCGCTGCGCAGGCGCACCGGCGTGCTTACAGAGACGCCGTCCATCTATGAGAATTTCTCCGCGCGGGAGAATCTGCTGCTGTTTGCGGATCTCTATGATGTGCCGCGCGCAGAGGCGCAGCGCCGCGTGGCGGATCTGCTGGCGCGCTTTGACCTGGCCGACCGCGCCCACGAAAAAGCAGGCGGCTTCAGCAAAGGCATGAAGCAGCGGCTGGCGCTGGCGCGGGCCTTCATCCACCAGCCAGACATCCTGTTCCTGGACGAACCGACGGCAGGGCTTGACCCGGTCGCGGCGAAAGAGGTCAACGATCTGATCACGCACATCAGCCGGGACGAAGGCCGCACCGTGCTGCTGGCCACGCACCATCTGCACGACGCGCAGCGGCTGTGCGCCCGCGTGGCCATCCTGGAACACGGGCATGTCGTGGCGCAGGGATCGCCACAGGCGCTGGCGCAGCGGTATGGCCAGGCGCAGCCGCTCGAAATCGAGGTCGATGCGGCCTACGCAGCGCGGGCCGTCGCGCTGCTGCAAACGCACGCCGCGCAGGTCGCACGCAGCGGGGCGGTGATCACCGTCGCCGCCAGCCGCGAGCAGATCCCGGCGCTGACGGCGGCGCTGGCCGGTGCCGGCATCCCTGTCTACCGCGTCACGCCTGGCGAACCCACGTTAGAAGATGTCTATTTTGCGCTGCATGCAGACTCTGCGAAAGGCGGCACCCGCTGATGACCCTTACGACGCTCAACTGGCGCGCGATTCTGGCGCTGCTGCGCAAGGATCTGCTTTCTGTCACACGAAGCACCACCACGCTCATCCCGCTGGTGCTGGTGCCCATCATCATCCTGGTGGTGGTGCCGGGCGCGCTGGTCGGCTCCACCACCACCGCGGCAGGCATGGCAGACCTGACCGAAGACGCCGGGGCGTTCCTGGCCAACCTGCCGCAGGCGCTGCAAGACGAGGTAGCGCGCTATGACCTGGACAGCCTGCGCTTCCTCTATCTGCTGGTGGTCTACCAGTTTGTGCCGCTGTTTCTGATCGTGCCGGTGATGGTCGCCAGCGTTATGGCGGCAGACAGTTTCGCCGGGGAGCAGGAGCGCAAGACAATCGAAGCGCTGATCTATACACCCATGACCGATCTCGAACTGCTGCTAAGCAAAACGCTCTCTGCGCTGGTTCCGGCGGTGGCTGTAACGCTGGTGGGGGGCGCGGCCTATATGCTGCTGATGAACGTCATGCTGGCAGAGCGTATGGGCGGTCCGGTGTTCCCCACCCCGGTATGGCTGCTGGTGCTGGTGTGGCTGGCTCCGGCGCTGGCGGCGCTCAGCCTCGCCACGATGATCGTGATCTCTGCCCGCGTGAAGACCTTTCGCGACGCCTACCAGTGGGGCGGCATGACGGTGATCCCGCTGCTGGTGTTGTTTGTAGGCCAGTTGGCGGGGCTGCTGTACCTGAACCTTCAGACGGTGCTGGTGATGGGGCTGGTGGTGTGGCTGGTGAGCGCGGCGGTGATCGTGTTTGGCGCGCGCACCTTCCAGCGCAGCGAGATCATGGCGCGGCTGTGATGGGCAGGCGGGGGGGGTGGCAGAGCCAGGCACACCCCTGGATGCCGTACCTTCACGCCCCCACGCCACTTGACAGGAGCGAACAAAAGTTCTATCCTGAAGGCAGTCCTAAAAGCACGCCAAAAGGAAAACCTGATGAGTGAAGTCCGTGTTCTGGTGGGTACGCGCAAAGGCGCATTCGTTCTGCGTTCAGACGAGCGGCGCAAAGACTGGACGGTGGAAGGCCCGCATTTTCCCGGCTGGGAGGTCTTCCACATCGTCGGCACACCCAGCGACCCCAACCGGCTGTACGCGTCGCAGTCTGGGGGATGGTTTGGGCAGCTTATCCAGCGCTCTGACGACGGCGGCAAGACGTGGGACGCGATGAACAACGCCTTCGTGTATGATGGCACCCCCGGCACCCACCAATGGTATGATGGCACCCAGCACCCCTGGGAATTCACGCGCGTGTGGCACCTTGAACCCTCACCCACAGACCCGGACTCCATTTATGCAGGCGTGGAAGATGCCGCGCTGTTTCATTCCGCGGATGGTGGCCAAAGCTGGCGCGAGCTGTCTGGGCTGCGCAATGTGAAGAGCAACCTGTGGCAGCCAGGCGCGGGCGGGATGTGCCTGCACACCATCCTGCTTACGCCGGATAACCCCAACCGCATCTTTGTGGCCATCTCTGCCGCTGGCGCGTTCCGCACAGATGACGGCGGCACCACCTGGCAGCCCGTCAACCAGGGGCTGCGTTCAGAAGGCGAACTGCCGGACGCCGACGCCGAGGTGGGGCACTGAGTTCACAGCATCGCCATGCACCCCACGCGCCCCAACACCCTGTTCATGCAGAAGCACTGGGACGTGATGCGG
>CAZQIJ010000297.1:0-6130 GCA_964592955.1 uncultured Anaerolineaceae bacterium | reverse complement strand
CCCATAGAGCGCATAGCCGACCATAGCGCCTGTTTCGTTATAGATGGCGCGCGAACGGCCTTCTGGGAAGAACTGCGTTTCTGCAATCGAATAGAGATTGGCTGGCAGCCAGCGCGCCTGATCCTCGGTAAGTTCCAGGCGGGCGCACGCTTGCCAATTGTGCGCCGTGATGGGCTGCAAAGAGACTCTGGGCATTGGGTTGGTCCTTGGCTTCACTCGGTTGTGGACACACATTCATTGTAGCCGGATCGGGGCGTGCGATTAGCGACAGGTGTCATGGTTCAGCTATGAAGCATGTCATCTGTGAAGGATTTCCCAAAGTGGGGTGGGGATACGCCAGGAACATTCGGGATCTGGTGATGTTGACTATACGACGCTGCGAGCTGGCAGCCCAGCCCTGGGTGCATTCGGCGCATAGTTGCCAGATCATTTCATCAACCGTCATCATCACAAAGGGCCGGGCAGCGTGCGATTTGCCAGTTTCTGGCCAGAAAACCGCAACAAACGTAAATTCGCGCATAATTGACACGCTTCCTTAGTAAGGTGCTGTTAGAATAGTGTTGGTAATTGACTTGAGTCCGCTGTACTGTCAGCGACTGGTTATCTCACTCTATTATGTTTTGAAGGAGTACTGTGATATGCGTAGACGTGCGAAAACGTGGCGCAACAGAAGTATCATAGCACTCGTATGCGCGGGATTCCTGATGTCTGTATGGGTTCCCCTACAGGCAGCATCGACGGCACCTGCGCACTCGAGTATTCTTAATGATACAACGATTATCCCGATTGGGCTCGAACAGGAGCCACTTGAGACGGCGGAAGTGCCGGTTTTCCGCACCGCAGAGGCACAACCAACCTCCGAACCTGCGGAACCCACAGCGACACCGATTGAAGAAACCCAACAGCCGACACTGGAACCAACGCTGGAACCGACCAACGACGTACCGGAACCGACGCTGGAACCGACTGCCGCTGTAACGGCGGTGACCTCTGAACCCACCGCCGAAACGGGTGGACCCTCGGAACACATCGAGATCACAGAGCCAGCAGCGACAGAAACGCCGCAGGTTGTGGAAGACGAGGAAGAGTCAGACAACATCATTGACCCAGACTTACTGGAGACATTCTGTGAGCTGAACATCAATGACGCAGGGGACGATAACCCGTTCACTTACGAATTCCAGGCCGCAGAGACAAGCAACATCGAATTTTTCCTGTGGAACTTCGGGGATACTTTTACCTCACCGCTGGCGACCGTTACGCACACGTATACCGGGGTGGGCACATTCCCCGTCACGCTGACGTGTACGCCGTTCACGGGTTTTGGCAGCCCGATCACGCTGACGGCTTCGATCACCATTCTGAGTTCGCCAGTCGCGGGTTTTACGCTGACGCCAGATACGAACCTGGTGGGCGAACCGCCATTTGAAGTGACCACCGTGAACACGAGCAGCGGCGGCGATTTGTCGTACAGTTGGAAGATCAGCACCGACATAGACCCGAACGCGCCTGGCTTCTACACGGCGATCACCGAAAATGTGACCTACACCTTCACCACGACAGATTTCGTGAACAGCGGTTTCGGTCCCTTTGGCCCTGCGACGTTCTTCTTCCACTTGCAGGTCACCGATGGCGCATCGCAACTGAGCACCTGGGTGACGCAGGGGATCGTCTTCACGCCCACTGCGCCGGATGCGACGTTCACGGTCAACCCGCAGAGCGGTCAATCACCGCTGGATATCACGGTACTGGGCGAAGATCGCGGCGCAGGTCCGATCACGGACTGGAGCTGGGATTTCGACGAGGATGGCATAGAAGATGCCAACGGCATTGGGCCACACAACTGGAATTACGGCACACCCGGAACCTATACGGTTCGCCTGAATTACAGCGGTCCGGGCGGCGGCGGCAACGTAACCCGCCAGGTGGTGGTGTTTGACGCGGCAGGCCCGGTGGCCCCGCTGTTCAGCTATGAGCTGACCGGGCGCGATGTGGGACCCGGGCTGATTGAGGTGTGCTTCACCAACGAAAGCACCGGGCCGGTGGCCATCAGCCGGTGGGACTTTGACGGTGACGGCACGTATGACCTGGACGACAACGCCGCAATCGTATGCTACAACTACGCAGCGGAAGGTATCTACACGGTTCGGCTGTACGTGGAGAACCTGGATGCGTCGTCGTCGGCGACCTCATCGGCGGCGGTGAATGTAACGGCTGCGCCTGTGGCGTCGTTCACGATTATGCCGGGAAGCAACATTGTGTGGGGGACGCTGGTCGATTTCACCGATACCAGCACCGGCAGCATCACCGATTATGCCTGGGACTTCGACGGCGATGGCACGACTGACAGCACGGTGGACAGCCCGCAGGATGTTTCGCTGACGACGTTGGGCGCGAACCCGATTCGCCTGACCGTCACCGGGCCGGGGGGTTCGTCGTTTGCAGAGGCGATCATCTATGTGGATCGCCTGGAGCTGACGTGCGATTTCACCGGGAATCTTGACATCCTGCCGGGAGCAGGCGCGCAGTCCTATAACAGCGTCGTGGGCAATGTTGGCGGACGCGCCCTGACGTACAGTTGGACAATAACGGGCACGGGCGCGGGGCTGCCAGCCAGCTATGCGACGCAGAACATCAACGTGAACTGGGGGACCATTGGTTTTGGCGCATTCCAGGTCACACTGACCGTTTCTACGGCGGATGGTTCAGAATGCTCGTCCAGCAAGACGGTGAACCATGCCTATGAAAGCCTGAACTGCCAGATCAGCGACACGCTGCCAGGCACACTTTATGCCGATGGCCAGAACTACATCTTCACGGCGAATGTTCAGAACGTCGACGGCCGGGCACTTCTTGGCTTCGAGTGGTTTGTGGACGGCGTTTTAGTGTATTCAGGGCCAAGCAACACCTACACCTGGACGAACACGACGAACACCGCGCTACTGCCGCTGAACGTCAACGTATCGTACCGGGTCACCTACGACAACGGCGCGGGCTACAACCCACTGACATCGGAATGCTCAGAAGCGCGGGCGTTTACCGTTGTGGACTGGCCGGTGGTGACCTGTGACAGCATCACGGGGAACTTTGCGCCGGTGCCTGTTAACCCGACTACTGGCGCTGCGGTAACACACAACTACACCGCCAACGTCAGCGGTATCGTCCCAGGGCGCACTGCTGAATACACCTGGACGGTGGTGGGCGGCACGCTGTTAGCGCCGAATCCGCAGCCGGGGGTCAACGATCCGAACGCGACGGTGCAGTGGGATACGAATGCCGGTACACTGCCACCTGTGGCCACAAACGACCGCATCTCGGTTAACGTGGTGGTACGCAACCCGGATAACACCACCGTAAGCTGCGCTATCCCGGCCACGCCGGTCGATAATGTTGCGGTGACCTACAACACGCTGGTGTGCAATGCGCCGATAGGCGATGTGAACCCGGTTGTGGGCGAAACGGTAGACTACATCAAGAGCATCCAGAATATCTACGGGCGCACATACACCATTACCTGGAACATGGAGCAGCTCACCCCGGTTACAGCGAGCTTCAGCGGTAACTCAGAACCCTATGCCTTCACATTCCCGACTGAGGGCGCGACATACGAGCTGAGTTACACCATCGTCGCTAATGCCAATGGCAATATTCCGGGCGATACCTGCACCTCTGCCCCGCTGCCCATCACGGTGTATGGTGTCGGGGTCGGGTTCGAGTGCGAAAGCGCTGTGCTGACAGGTAACGCCACCCCGACGAACCCGGCAGGTAGCTACAGCTATTCCATCGATATGGATAACGGCAATGGCTACAACCTGGACTACACCTGGATCCTGAGCCGAGGCGGTGTTGACTTTGCGACTCCGCTGGCCACGACATCGAGCAATGCGGACGGTATCATCACTGGTCCGGCGTTCACACTGGCACAGTTGGGGCCAGCGCCGCACTTTGCAGATAATAACTATAACCTGCGCGTGCTTGTTACCGAGCCAGGCCCTGCCACTACCTATGAGTGCGAGCGCGACATCGACCTGAACGTGGGTACCGTGACGGCCAATTACACCTACACGGTGGGACCGTGGACCGACGGCGCGCTGCCCATCGGCCAGGACATCTGCCCGACGAATACCTCTGTGATGAACCCCGGCACCATCGACGATATGCTGTACCAGTGGCAGATCCTGGATGGTGTGGCGAGCGACAACTCGTGGGGGGTACTGTCGCGCACGGAAAAAGACGTGCCCTGCCTGTCCTTCAACAAAGCGGGGGCGTACCGGCTGCGCCTGAGGGCAACCAACCCGTCCGGGAGCAAGTTCAATAACCGCACGGTGACGTTTAATGTGTACGGGCTGCAAAGCATCGCCATTGACCGTACCGGGCAGCCATTCGCGGGTGTGCAGCAGACGTTTACTGCAACACCTGTGAACATCCCTGTGCCATACACCTGGACGTTCCTGCGCAAGTCTGATATGAGCCAGGTGGGCGGCACGGCGACCGGCATCACGGTTAACCGCACGTTTGCCACGGCAGATACCTACATCGCGCGCGTTTCCGGCGACGGGCCGCTGGGCACAACCCAGGCTGAACTGGAATTCACGTTGATCCAGGCGGGCGGGCTGGCGGCAAGTTTCGTCCCGTCGCAGTATGGCGGCCTGGCACCGCTGACGGTGTGCTTTACCGACACAAGCAGCAGCCAGGGGCCGATCCTCACCTGGCAGTGGGACTTTGAAGATGATGGCACGTGGGACCTGAATTACGATCAATTCAGCATCCCGGCGAACATCTGCCATACCTACACAGCCCCAGAGACGGTGTACACGGTGCGACTGCGCGTGACCAACGCAAGTTTCAACGACAGCGCCACCAACACGGTGCGCACGTTCAACCTGGTGGAGAGCAACGCGACCTTCTCAATCCAGCAGCAGGCACAACCGAACATCTTCTGCTTCACACCTATCGTAACCGGGCCGATCACCGTGATCGACTGGGATTACGGCGATGGTTTAACAGATCCTGCAACCGGCCCTGGTGGGCTTGGGCAAATCTGCCACACCTATGGGGGCAGCGGCACGTATCCGGTGTGTATGAACGTGACCGACGGCACCACCAACGGTACGGTGTGCCGCCCGGTTGTGGTCATCACGACGGGCAATCCGCCCCCGGTGCTGGATGTTACCCCGGCGTGCGCTGCGGACCTGACGGCCACTTTCGTCGTCACCAATACGGGCGGCACCATGGCGACTGCCGACTGGGTGGTGATCGAGGATAACCTCGGCAACGATGTGCTGTATGCGCCGCTCCAGTTAGCCGCTGGCGCAACGACGACTTACACGGTCAGCGGTTACGTGGGCACGATCACGCTGCGCACGACCGATCTCGTCGTCACGGCAAATACGGACTGCGCCGAGCCGCCTGTGCTGAGCGCGAGCCACGTCTGTTCCGCCAACGGTGAAGTGGATTTCACCGTCACCAACGACAGCACCGAAACCGCTGTTGTGAACCAGCCGTATGAAATCCGCAACGGCGCTAACCAGGTGGTGATGTCTGGCAATCTGAACCTTGCGACCGGTGGCGGCTCGCAGACTATTCAGGTGCGGCAGGCTACGGCGCTCGCGCCCATCTGGGGTGTGCTGACGCTCACCAGCAGCGATCCAACGTTCGGCACGTATGCGGACGTGAACGCGACTTCGGACTGCGCCGCACCGCCGATTTTGTCTGTGGTGAGCACATGCCAGGTGGCAGATGGCAGCATCCGCTTCGCGGTTACCAACGACGCGCAGAGCGATACGCCGACTAACCAGGCCTGGGAAATCCGCGATGCGGGATCCAACCTCGTGGCCAACGGCGTGCTGGGCGATGCACCGGACTTTGAACTTGATCCGGGTGAGACCACCAACATCGACATCTCGCCTGTGGCAAGCTGGGGCCAGCTCACCTTTACGACGAATGGCGACCCGAACTTCGGGCCGACGGTCAACGTCACCGATGTGGATGACTGCGGCGCGCCGCCGGTACTGAGCATCGCGCATGTGTGCTCGTCTGATGCGGGCGCAGTGACGTTTACTGTCACCAACACGGGCGAAACTGCCGCCAATCAGCCGTACTCGATTGTGGACGCAGCCAGCGCGGTGGT
>CAZQIJ010000296.1:0-6138 GCA_964592955.1 uncultured Anaerolineaceae bacterium | reverse complement strand
GTCATCTTCAGTTTTCTGCCCCCGATACGTGTAGGCACCTAGCAATTCGCCTTCTGTGATGGCAGTCGCCGCGCTCACAGCGTCGTCGCCGATGACCACAGTCGCCGCACGCCGCACCCCCAGTTCGCGCGCTTTCCTGATACCGACCGCTGCCGCGCGGCGCAGCTTGTCTGGGGTGAAGTCTGCGCGTTTGCCCAATCCCACCAGGATAACGCGCGGTGCGGGCAGCGCGCCGCGTGCATAGCTGGTCAGCAGTTGTTCTGCCTTGCCGGTAAAATCACCCAGGGTGACGACACCCCGCAGCATACCATTGAGGACGCTGTCCACCATACTGACGATGGGTTCGAACGTTTCTTCGCCTTCAAACGCATAGAGGATCAGAGCCTCGGCATCACTGCCGGTAACAGGAGCAGTTGTACCTTTAACGTCCACGTTTGCACTCTCCGTGAATTAGGGGCAATAGGTGTGCACTCAAACCGCAATCGATGCGCGCATCCGTTAATTTTTCGCCTTAATTATGGCACATTCACGCAAAGTCACAACTTTTGCAGGATAAAGATGTCTTGGGAAACGGGGTGATTCTGGTGTGAGTGCCACCATCCACCGGTGGTTTCATCGATCCTCCTCTGTAAGCCGGTTGTACACAGGGGGGAATGCGATAGGTAGTGATTCTCCGTGCCATAAATGAGAGATCAGCGCGCAGTTCTTGGTGATTCACAAAAGCCCATCGTAGGCCAAACCGCAGGGATCAGCGCATATTCTTGCCTATTCTTATGGCAGGGTGAACAGATACTGCGAAACAGATACTGTGAAACAGATACTGTGAAACAGATACTGCGAAACAGATACTGCGAAACAGATACTGCATAAGAAGAAGGGGCGCGCTGCCAGGCGCGCCCGTTTGCCGGTCATTTGTTGCAGTCGCCATGGGCCAAACCCATACCGACCGTGAATCGACCGGTATGGCTGCTGGCTATTCCGCTACGGGTGTTATGGCCAGCCATGCATACAGTTTGGTGCGCGCATCGCTGGAGAGAATCAGGTTGATGCTGATATGCCCCGTCGCATCTGCCACCAGCGTCGGGCGCATCACCAGGGCCCCATCATCGCGCAGGCCAAGCCCAAGGTGCGATTCGCCAGTGCCCACCTGACGTGTCGTCTGTAAACCGCTTACCGAACGCAGCCGGCTAAGCACATGCTCAAATTCCTGGTATCGGGGTCGCAAGGCAATTTCCAGGGGCCCGAATGCAACCGAAATAGCGATGTATCCACCTTCTCGCCGCACGGCTAACGTTGGTTGCCCGGCTTCTGAGCCGGAAACGGTCATCACGCCAGTTTCTTCGTCCAGCGTTACGGTGTCCAGGGTTGAGAAACTACGCATACGAAAACTCCAGTGAAAAAGGACAGGTGTCCTGCGAATAAACAAATGGTGAAAGCATAGCATGTGCCAAGCAGGGCATTGGTCTACCCCGTCGTCAATGTTAAAATCTTCACAAGAAGATTGTAGCAGGGAGCGGTACGGTGTTACAAAATGTTTTTCTTCCTGTTTTGGGCAGGAAATGTCACCTGCCACTTACCGTCTCTGCGCGGCAGCAGGCCTGGTTAGGCTTCCTGCGACGACCGCACCTTTCACACACCCTGCAATCAAACGAGCGTGATTTCGACCATCTGCTCATGGTAAGTTTAGCGTAAAGGGACAATGGCTGCGATGAATCAGCGATATGCGCCTGTGCTGATAATTTTACTGGTAGTTGGCTCTCTGGCACTCATGGTGATGGCAGGAGGGATGTTGGGCAGTGTGCTGCGCCAGCAGCAGCCAGGTGAACCGGAGAACAGTGTTGCCATTGTGGACGCTGCCGACAGCAGCGATCAGAGTGGCAGTGTCGATATTGATCCGCCAGAAGCCCTGCCGGATTTCACGCTGATGGATACACAGGGTAACCCTGTTCGCCTCAGTGATTACCGCGGTCGGCTGGTCGTGATGTACTTTGGCTATACCTACTGCCCGGATTTCTGCCCGGCAACTCTCATCGACTACCGCGAAATCAAGCGGGATCTGGGGGAACTGGCCGAAGAGGTGGTCTTTGTGATGGTCAGCGTGGATCCCGAACGCGATACGCCGGAACTGCTGGCGCGCTATATGGCACGCTTTGACCCGGATTTTGTGGGACTGACGGGAACGCCGGAAGCGATTCGCGCGGCGGCGGATGCTTTCAATGTGTATTACGAAATTGAGCCACATGAACCTGGTGCGTACTACAGTGTGGGGCACACTGCCTCAAAATTCCTGGTAGACCGCGAGGGCCGCCTGACGACGGTTTTCTCGTTTGGTACCCGCACAGAGACGGTTATAGAGAACATCCGCGAAAAATCCTAGGCGCTGCTCAATACTTCGTGCCCTGTTCAGTCCCCTTTCCCTGCTTAACGGCGGTGCGCTGCCGCTTAGCCCACGCACGCGAGGATGAGGCGGACGCGGCATGAGGGAAAAAGCGCAGCACCTGCGCTGGCTGGCAGCGCGCAGGGGGCACGAAAGGGTGTAGGAAAGGGAGCACGAAAGGGGGCGGTGTCGCCCCCCTGGGTGACTACAGATTCTTGGGTTTCGTGACGTCCTGCTGCAACTGCCGCCGGTGTTCTTCAACGATGTCGGCAGGTGCTGCCTGCTGAAACATGCGCAGCGCCATCAGGAACACGCCGATGTCATCCAGAAGCCCCAGCGCGATCAGAAAATCCGGGATAATGTCGATGGGAGAGATGATGTACAGCACTGCTCCCAACGGGATCAGTTTGGCCGATACCGGCACGCGTTCGTCAAACAGCAGTCGCCATGTCAGGCGCAGTTGGAAAATCGCATCCTCAAACATAGAGTCCCTCTCCGTGTCGCTTGAACTTCTATACCTAATACGAAGTGAGTTACCGCATGGTTGTAATCTCGTGTGCGATGCATGAGACTGCGTAACAGCATGCACGCGCTGCCCCACGCAGCCGGTCTGGCAGTAAGGCTGCGGCGCGTGGGACCTAGGCTAAATAAGTTGACGATTAGCGTACAACGCTTAAGGCTTCCTTCGCTGTTGATTTTCATCGGTGAATTGTTACCATTAATGTTGTGAGACGCATGTTCCTTCGATGTTTGAGGCTGCTATGTTCCGTCTGATGGTGATGGCTGTATTGTCTGTTGTATTACTGGCGAATTCTCCACTGCTTGCCCAGGAAGACGGATTGAACCTCCCTGCCGAGCTGTATATTCTGCTCAATGAAGGACGGGTTGAGCGCTATGGTCTGGGTGCGGCAGGGGTGGCCACAGTGACACCCAGCGAGGATTTCGTCGTGGATTTTGGGGTTGCACCCGGCAATGTATGGATAGCATACCGTACAGAGACCAGCCTCAAACTGCACAACATGCTGCGCAACGAAACCCGTGTGATCGAAGAAGTGACATCTGGTATCCCGCCGTTTCGAGGGAGAGGTGCCACCATTGCGTGGTCGCCAGACGCTGAGGCCCTTGCCTACACCATGGAATACGGCATTCGGGTTTATTTCGTAAGCGGCGCATTTACGGATGTCGCCATTTCACCCCTTGTGAACCTCGTTTGGTCGCCCAATGGTCAGTTTCTGGCCGCAGAAGCTGAGGATAATGTGTGGTGGGTGTATCGCCGCGAAGGGACGAACCTCGTTCTGCAAAGCGCCATTGTTTCTTCTGTTGGTGCGGCGTGGGTTGATCCCGCTGTACTGATGTTTGCCCCTGCGGAGGGCGGCCTCGCCATTATGGATCTCGCCAATGCGAATACGCAAACCACGCTGGCAGATTCTACCTCTCTTTACCGCCTGCCAGCGATGCGCCCCGACGGCAGCGTTTCGATATTTGCGCGCCCTGTGGACGACGCAAGCGAGACAGAAACAACGGCATATCTTCACGACATCGTATTTGCCACAGGAGCCAGCCTTCGGCAGGTCAGCGAAACCGGTGTTGACCTTACTGCAATGCGTTGGGCCCCAGGCGGCACGCTGCTGGTCGCTTTGCGCGGTGGGGTGTTGGCCCTTGTTGATCCGTCGCTCGGTCAGGGTTTTT
The DNA here is from genome assembly GCA_964592955.1 of uncultured Anaerolineaceae bacterium. GTDB lineage: Bacteria > Chloroflexota > Anaerolineae > Aggregatilineales > Phototrophicaceae > CAZQIJ01. Next base: position 2,072 of record CAZQIJ010000296.1, on the reverse strand, counting down.
CGCTGCCAGCCACCGGCGTCGTGGATTACGGTTGGGGAACGGTGCCACCCGCTGCGGCAGCGGCGCTGCCGATGAGCCAGGCGTTGTACCTTCTGGGGTCAGATTTCACCGGCGTGAACCTGGTCTGGCGTGCAGCGGCAGATGGCAGTGCCCCGGCACCGATGCTGCTGTCTGAGGCGGATGTTGAAACCTTTGCCGCGTCTGGGGCGCTGCTGGTCTTTGTCAGCGACGGCCAGTTGTGGCTGCTGGATGAAGACGACGAAGTCCCCACCTCCCTGCTGCCGGTTGAAGATGTTCGCACGGTTTCGCTGAGCACCGCACAGAACATGATTGCTTACGACAGCGGCGACCAGATTGTGACGCTCCCGGTGAGCGGCGGAGAACCACAAACCCTGCTGGAAGGCTACAGCGCCCCCCACTACACAAGTGAGCCGGGAACGATGCTGATTCGCATTGCCGATGGTGACCTTGCCCGCCTGAGCTTAGATACGGGTGAGATTACCCGGCTGGGAAATTACAATGGCGCTGTGATTCTTGCTGATGGAAGAACGGTTGCTTTCGGCGCGCCAACAGCGGGCGGCACCACCGGGCTTTACCTTCTGGAAAGCGGTGCCCCCACCCTAATGCTGCTGCCTGCGCCTGGCACAGAGGTGGTGGACGCCGTAGAGGCTGCACCTGGTGTGGTGCGTGCCCTCATCACCCGCAGGGATTGGCCGACACCGCTGCAGGCCGTAGATATTCCGCTGGCGGGCGAGATTGCGGCGCTTCCTGGTCCAGGCTTTATCGATTCTCCCCAGCTTTCCGCTGACGGGCGTTATGTCGCGGGGTTTGTGGACGGTGCAGGAACACTGGTGGTTTACGATTTCGAAACCGGGGAGGCACGAATCGTCCAGCAGCCACCGCGCGTTCACCAATTTCGATGGGTTCCACTCAGTTAACCTTAATCCATAACATGCACCATCCTAATTATAACGGTTTACGCTAAGGCGTCACGAAGGAAAAAAGCTATGTCAGGTGAACGGATTCTCGTAATTGAAGATGAGGCGCGTATCGCCCAATTTATTGAGCGCGGATTAATCTACGAAGGGTACCGCGTAAACGTAGCCAGGGATGGACAAACCGGATTAGCTATTGCACGCGATAATCCTCCTGATCTGGTCATTCTGGACTGGATGCTGCCTGGGTTGGATGGTCTCGAAGTTTGCAAGCGCCTGCGTGCCGCCAGCGAAGTGCCGATTCTGATGCTGACAGCCAAAGACGACATCGCGGATCGTGTTACCGGCCTGGATGCCGGGGCCGATGATTACCTGGTTAAGCCGTTTTCGGTCGATGAGCTGATGGCGCGTGTGCGCGCGCTGTTCCGCCGTTCCACGCCCACCTCGCGCCCGGAAGTGCTGCGCTTTGCCGATCTCACGCTGGATACGGGTACACACCGTGCTCACCGGGGCGAACGCGCGATTGACCTGACTGCCAAAGAATATGAACTCCTCGAGCTGTTTATGCGCAACCCGCGCCAGGTGCTTACGCGCGATGTGATCTTTGACCGCGTGTGGGGATACGATTTCGGCGGCGAAAGCAACATCATCGAGGTTTATGTACGCTACCTGCGCCAGAAAACTGAATCCGAAAGTGAAAGCCGACTGATTCACACAGTACGCGGTGTGGGTTACGTGTTGCGCGAGGAATAGTCACGATGACCATACGGAAGAGGCTGACGTTATGGTACGCTGGCCTCCTGACGTTAATCATTGTCCTGCTGGGCGCGGCGGTTTTTGCCATTATGCGCTGGACATTGATTGCCAACATCGACAGCACGCTGAACGAGACAACGATGCTGGTGAATACCAACAGCCGTCTGATCAGGATTTCTGAGTTCGGCAGAGAAGATCATTACGGTGTTGAGCTCCCGCAGCTCGATTTCTTTCGTGCTTCGGGAGTTGAGGTACAGGTGTGGTTTGTGGGCGAAAGCGGTTATGCGTTTGTAGATGCTTCTGCCAACCTGGAAAACTACCGCACACCGCTGGATCAGAGCGCACTCGGCAGCACCATCCCGGTTATCAACAATATTGATC
>CAZQIJ010000295.1:0-6174 GCA_964592955.1 uncultured Anaerolineaceae bacterium | reverse complement strand
TCGAACGACTTTCTCCGGCAGATGTTGCACAGACTTCCACTATACCATATTCAGGCCGAGAAAGGTACTGAGGGGGCGAGAAGCGCGAGAAGCGACGGGCGTTCGGGTTCGGGATCGCTTGCGCCACCCCTCACCCCTGCCTGCGCGCCAGCGGGAGCACATGCAACTGCGCCTGCACAACACCTAACGCTGCTGCGCCGTGAACGTTTGCAGGCAGACTCCACCCTTAAGGGCACAGCGGCTTAGTGTGCGCCGGTGCCCAGATAGGCTTCAATGACTGCCGGATCCCGCAGCAGTTCCTGGCCGGTGCCGCTGTGCGTAACGTAACCGCTCTGCAGCACATAGCCGCGATGTGCGATCCCCAGCGCCATCTGCGCGTTCTGCTCCACCAGAAGAATCGTTGTGCGGTTTTCCTGGTTCAGGTAGCGGATAATGCCAAAGATCTCCTGCACGATGAGCGGGGCAAGACCCATTGACGGTTCGTCCAGCAGCAGCAGGCGGGGGCGTGCCATCAGCGCGCGGCCCATTGCCAGCATCTGCTGTTCGCCACCCGAAAGCGTACCGCCTAGCTGCCGTTGGCGCTGTTTCAGGCGTGGAAAACGCTCATAAACGTACTCCAGGTCGCGCTGTACTGCCACTGCATCGCTGCGCGTAAATGCACCCATTTCGAGGTTTTCACGCACGGTCAGCCGGGTGAAGATCTTGCGTCCTTCCGGGGACTGCACAATGCCACGCGTTACGATGTGATGCGGCGGTGTGCGTGTTATGTCTTCGTTCTGAAAACGCACGGAGCCAGCAGCAGCCGGGGTAATGCCGCAGATGGTGTTGAGCGTCGTGGATTTACCCGCGCCGTTGCCGCCGATGAGTGTTACAATTTCCCCCTCATCGACGGTAATTGAAATGCCCTTAAGCGCGTGAATGTTTCCGTAATAGGTGTTGATCTTCTCAACCTCAAGCATCGTCATGAGGTGATCCCTTCCATGTCTCCGGTCACTTCGGCTGGCCCCACACCCAGATATGCTTCGATCACCTTCGGATCACGCTGCACCTCTGCCGGTGTTCCTTCCGCGATCTTCTTGCCGTAGTCCATCACATTCACCCTGTCAGATACGTTCATGACGAGCCGCACGTCGTGCTCGATGAGGAAGATGGTCAGCCCGCGTTCGTCGCGAAGCTGCCGGATGAAATGCATCATGTCTTCGGTTTCCAGCGGATTCATACCAGCAGTAGGCTCATCCAGCAGCAGCAGCAGCGGGTCTGACGCCAGCGCACGGCCCACTTCCAGGCGTCGCTGCAAACCATATGGCAGGTTGGCCGCCAGAAGATCGCCCTTCCCTTTAAGCCCAACGTAAGACAGCAGCCCCATCGCTTTTTCCAGCGCCTCGGCCTCTTCGCGCCGCTGTGCTGGTGTGGCGAACAGCGCCGACCACAGCATAGACTTCATGCGCGAGTGCATACCCACCAGGATATTCTCGATAACCGTCAGGCTGTTGAACAGGCGAATGTTCTGGTAGGTGCGTGCAATGCCGCGTCGTGTGATCTGGTCTGTGCGCAGCCCCTTAATGGATCTGCCATCGAAGACGATATCCCCACCTTCAGGATCATAAAACCCGGTAATGCAGTTGAAGAAGGTGGTCTTTCCTGCGCCATTTGGGCCGATCAGGCTGATGATTTCGCCCTGTGCCACATCCAAATTGACCTGTGAAACCGCGACAAGCCCGCCGAAACGTTTGGTGACATCGACCGCACGCAGCAGCATGTTGTTGTCGTTCATCCTGATTATCCTCTCACTCAAGCACGTTTTGCCCCTGAAACCGTTCAGTAAGGCGCGGTGGTCGCGGCGGCAGCAGCCCCTCTGGCTTAACGAGCATCGCAATCACCAGCAGCACACCAAATGCGAGCAGCCGGTAATCCTGTAGTTCGCGGAGCACCTCTGGCAATCCAATCAACATCAGGGCACCGATGATGACCCCCGGAATAGATCCCATCCCGCCGATGATGATGAGGCTGAGGACGTTAATGGACACCAGCAGCGTAAAACTGTTCGGGAAGATACCCTGAAGCCACGCGCCAAACACTGCCCCACCCAAACCGGCAAATGCAGAACTGATGCCGAATGCCAGCAGCTTGGTATTCACGAGATGAATTCCCATAGCTTCAGCGACATCTTCGTCTTCACGCATGGCTCTCCAGGCGCGGCCCAGGCGTGTGTTGGTGAGCCGAAGCACCACTGCCGCCGCAGCGACCACCCCAAACAGGAACAGGTAATAGACGTTGTTCGCGCTGCCGAACGAAATGTCCCAGGCCGGATTAAGCGCCGTAAGGTCGAGGCGCGGGCTGGGTATTGGCGAAATACCCTGTGCGCCACCGAGGAGAGGCTTGAAGGTATTGGAGAGGATCAGCCGGTTGATGATTTCGCCGAAACCGAGCGTTACGATTGCGAGGTAATCTCCGCGCAGCCGCAGCACCGGCACACCCAGCGCCATCCCCGCCAGCGCGCTGAACAGCACGGCGAACGGCCAGGCCGCCCAGAAGTTCAGGATTCCTGTGCAGGCTTCTGCCAGGGTTTTGCCCTGTTCTGCGATCTGATCGGGGGTAAGGCCGCCACAGGTGAGCAGGCTGGGCGTGGTGAGGATGCCTACGGTGTATGCGCCGATGGCGAATGAGGCCACGTAGCCCAGGTCAAGCAGGCCAGCATACCCGACCATGACGTTCAGGCCGATGCCCATGATGATGTACATCATCATGAGGTCAAGCACGCTGGTAATGTACTGTCCTGCGAAACCCGGCACGACCAGCAGAATAACGAACACTACGGCGACCATAAAGCGACGTGTGCGCTGTTGACCGTCAGGCGCAAGCGTGCGGAAACGCGCTTCGACCGTTGGCAGCACGCGCGGCAGAAACATCAGCAGGGCGGTTAGCACGGTGATGATGAGCAGGGTGGCAAGCGGTGTCATCTCGCCCTGCCAGTTCAGGATGCCGAGCACCAGCACGGCCCCCGCGATGTACCATGCGCCGCTGTGAAGGTTTCCGGGCGCTGCCGCTACTATGCCACCCAAAGCGCCTGTGACGGTGAAAATCACAGCCAGCGCGGCCAGGTCTGCAATTACCCCGGCGCGCGCCAGACCGAGGATGGCCGGGACGCGTCCGGCACCGCGCAGCAGCCCGCCCTGTTCAAGGCCACCGTTGCTGGCGATGAGGATGAGTACAACCGCCGCCGCCAGCCCCAGCGCGCCACCTGCGAGGCCGCGCTGCCAGGTGTGCATAAGCCGCGTGCCCACAAGATATGCCGCCACGAAGACCAGGTTCAGCGAGAGCGAATCAGAAAACACAATGATGCTGTCGATCTGGCTTTGCAGAATGCCCAGGATAACCGTCACGGCGGCGCTGATGGCCAGCGCATTGCGCAGATCCGGTGGAAACTGCGCGAACAGCCCTGCCAGCACACCCATCACGGCACCGACACCCAGCAGCATCACCAGCCCGGTTGCCAGCGCGTCCTGGCCGAACGTCAGTGGGCTGCGCTCCATGCTGCCGAGGTTGCGGAAGACGAAACTGACATCGAGGTTCGTGGTGACCACCACGACCAGCGCCAGCGCCGCGCCTACGACCAGGCTCGCCACAACGCCGTTGATGATTGCAGATCCCACACGGTTGCGCGCCGTGCGATTGATCTGGGCCGCTGCCATATAGCCCGCGCCGAAGAGCGCTGCCAGCAGCAGCGTTGTTGCCAGCGAAAGCTGGCCTTCGATCACGAAACGACGGGCAAACGAGTTAAAGATACCCGTTAATGTGAGGATGACCAGGCCAAGCGCCACATAGAAGCTGTTTCGCAGCGTATTTGGATGCAGCATGACTTACGCTTTCTTCTTTGCGAGGACTTCCCCCAGAATCCCGGTCGGGCGGAAGATCAGAATCAGAACCAGCACGCCAAACGCGATGACGTCTTCGAGTTGTGAAGGAAGGCCGAGCAGCGGTGGGGCGACGGCTTCCAGGATGCCCAGTATCAACCCCCCGGCCATCGCCCCCGGAATGTTACCAATGCCCCCCAGTACCGCTGCCGTAAAGGCTTTGATGCCGGGTGTGAAGCCCATAAACGGTGTCACCTGACGGTTATAGAGGGCAAACAGTACCGCCGCCGCCCCTGCCATCGCCGCGCCAAGAATAAATGTAAACACAATGACGCGATCCACGTTGACGCCCATCAAGGCAGCCGTCTTTTTGTCTTCGGCCACAGCACGCATCGCACGTCCGATCTTGCTGCGCTGAACGGTGAACCACAATCCACCCATCAGCACCAGGGCCAGCACAAAGACTACAAAATACAGCGGGCGTACCACCAGTTCGAGGCCAAGAACGTTAACGTCATAGCGTCCCTGCATTATGTCCAGACCCAGACACTGCTCTACCCCATCCACCACTTCGCATTCCAGCCGGAACACGTTGGGGAGCACATACAGGTTCAGGTCAGGGTAGGTGCGCGTGGCACTGCCGAACAGCCGCAGGAAGAGCTGCTGCAGCGTAATTGATGCGCCAATCGCCGTAATAAGGGGGACAAGGCGCGGGGCGTTGCGCAGCGGGCGGTAGGCGATGCGCTCCAGGGTCACAGACACGATGACCGATGCAAGTACACCCACCCCCAGCGTAAGCAGCAGCGCCAGAAACGGCTGCGCAGCCAGCAGCCCAGACTGATCTGCCGCGTAGATGGCGAAGAACCCAATGTAGGCCCCTGCCATAAACACCTCGCCATGCGCAAAGTTGATCATGAAGAGCACACCATATACCAGCGTGTAGCCCAGCGCAATGAGCGCATAGATGCTGCCCTGCGCCATACCAAAAATGAGGGACTGCGCGAACCGCTCGGTTGAGAACGCACCTGTGACGATGTTGCGTGCTGCAACCAGCAGCAGGGTACCCAGCAGCAGCGCACCCAGTACATAAAGAACAGCCTGCACGGGATCTGTGGAGACGCGCCTGAACAGCCTGTTCACGGGGCTTTGCTCCACAGTCTGGGGGGCGAGGGATTTTGCCATAACGCACAACTACTTTCGCGATTACTGTACACAAGAAGTCAGAGGTGGATATTTTCACACCTCTGACTCAGGAGTCTATCGAATTCGCTTACACTGCTGCAACTTTCGATGGGCTAAGATTCAGGGGTCGCTTCTGGGGTCATTTCCATCATGGCGTCTGCTGCCATCGGATCAGGCAGACGGACATACGCGCCATCCTGAACCTGGAAGAAGCCAATGCCGCCCGTCGCGCACTCACCAGTGCCATCGCAGGACAGAACCCCAGACAGACCGGTAACAGGTTCGTCTGCCCCATAGGCACGCACATATGCGCTGAGCGCTGCGCGGTCGATGGTCAGGTTTCCGTCTGCATCCACTGTGCCTACCGCTTCGATGGCATTCAGGTAGATATTGGCCGCGTCGAAAGCATACGCATGGAAGGCGGCAGTGGGTTCGAGGCCGTAGGTTTCGGTGTACTCTGCAACAAATGCGTCGTAGTCTTCGCTGGCGGCGGGGGCAGGCGATGAAGCGTACACACCTTCTGACGCGTCACCGGCCAGGTTGATCAACTCAGGCGTGTTGATGCCGTCGGCACCCATGAACGGCACATCTTCCAGACCCACATCCGCGCGCTGTTCGATCAGACGGGCGGCTTCTGCCGGGAACCCGCCAAAGTAGACCAGTTCAGGTTCTGCCGCTGCCACAGTATCCAGCAGGCTGCGGAAGTCGGTATCACCTACGGTCACAGCATCGCTTGCCACAACCGTGCCACCCAGTTCCTCAAAACGGGCAGTCACAGATTCGACCAGACCTTCCCCATAGGGGCTGCCATCATGGATCGTGGCGATGGAGGTCACACCAAGGACGTTATAGATGAACTCTGCGGCAGCGGGCCCCTGAGCGGCATCGCTGGCGGTGGTGCGGTTGAAGCTGGCAAAACCGGTGTCTGCAGCCGTGAGGTCCGTGGCGGTGCAGCTCGAACTCATCGCAACATACCCCGCCTCATCGAAAATGGGGCCTGCGGCACGGCATGCGCTGGAACAGGTGGGGCCCACAACTGCGACCGTCTGCGGGTTCGATACGAAGTAGTTTGCGACGGCCTGCCCACCTTCAGCGGAGCACTGGTCATCCTGAACATCCAGCGTGATCGGGAATATGC
>CAZQIJ010000294.1:0-6186 GCA_964592955.1 uncultured Anaerolineaceae bacterium | reverse complement strand
CGCCCAGTTTGGCATCGTTCTGGACAAAGCAATCGGCCAGATCGCCGATGCTGCCGCCAGGGAAAAACAGCGGGCGCACCACAAATGAGTCGGTAGAAAAGGCCAAACGTCCACCGTTCAGCGTCAGCACTGCGGCATCGCCCAGCGCTGCGTTTGGCGAGCCAAAGGCAGGCAGAAACAGGTATTCCAGCAGCTCCGCCGAAAGCTTGCCGCCGCCACCATGCCCCATCACAATCTGAGGATAGTCCCGCAGCGGGATGGGGCATACCCACCCTTCGAAATTCAAGGTTTCGCTCACTGCCCGATCTCCTCAAGCGCGATGAAACGCCCATACTGATAATAGGCGGCGCACGCCCCCTCGCTGGAGACCATCGTCGCGCCCAAAGGTTTGCGCGGGGTGCATTCTTTGCCAAATGCCGGGCACTGATTGGGTTTCAGCACGCCGCGCAGCACTTCTCCGCTGCGGCACAACCCGGACTCGCGCGTTTCGATGTGTTCGACTTCAAAGCGAATCGCGGCGTCGTACTCTCGGTAGGCGGCGCTGAGCTTCCAGCCGCTGGCAGGGATCATGCCAATGCCGCGCCAACTGCGATCTGCGACCTCGAACACTTCCCCAAGCAGCTTCTGCGCCGGGAGATTGCCATCAAACGTCACCGCGCGCGAATAGGCGTTCTCGACATCGTGCCGCCCGGCTTCGAGTTGAATGACGGTGCGGCGAATGCCTTCCAGGACATCCAGTGGTTCAAAACCGGTCACCACAATCGGCACCCCATAACGCTCTGCCAGCGCCGGATACTGCCACATGCCCATCACGCTGCACACATGCCCCGCTGCCAAAAAGCCCTGCACGCGGTTATCCGGCGCGGTCATGATGGCGTTAATGGCCGGCGGCACCAGTACGTGCGAGACCAGCATAGAGAAGTTCTTCAGGTTCTGCTGTTTGGCCTGGAATACGGCCATCGCATTTGCCGGTGCGGTCGTCTCAAAACCGATGCCAAAGAAGACGATCTCTTTATCCGGGTGGGCATGGGCAATTTTGAGCGCGTCCAGCGGTGAGTAGACCACACGCACATCGCCACCTGCGCTCCTTACAGAGAACAGGTCGCGCCCGCTGCCAGGAACGCGCAGCATATCGCCAAACGAGCAGAAAATCACATCGGGACGCGCGGCAATCGCCAGCGCTTTGTCGATGACTTCCAGCGGCGTCACGCACACCGGGCAGCCCGGCCCGTGAATCAGCTCGATGGCCTCCGGCAGCAGTTGGTCAATGCCGTTGCGAATGATGCTGTGTGTTTGCCCGCCGCACACTTCCATAATCGCCCAGGAACGTGTCGTGATGGCGTGGATCTCATCCAGCATGCGCCGCGCGATCTGCGGATCGCGGAATTCGTCCAGATACTTCATGAGGTAAACTCGCTTTCCACATCCGTGCCCAGTTCTTCGTGAAGAATGCCCATTTCCTCAAAGAGGGCCAGGGATTCGCGCGCGGAGGCTTCATCGAGCTGTGTAATGGCAAAACCAACATGCACGATGGTGAAATCCCCCACGACGACCTCCGGCACGTAAGCAAGGCACACTTCTTTCAGAATGCCGCCGAAGTCCACACGGCCCATACGCACACCTTCAATTTCGTAGATCGCTTTGATCTGACCTGGAATCCCTAAACACATAAACCCTCGCTCCTTGCTAATACTTCATCAACGCTTTATCTGTAGTTGTAGTAACTGGTGACCCGCGATGGCAGCCTGACCCAGTGCCAGCCCGCCGTCATTGGGTGGGACGATATGGTGCATAAGCACGCGAAACCCGTGCGCCTCCAGCAGTGAGCGGCAGACGCGCAGCAGGGTGATGTTCTGGAAGACGCCACCGCTGAGGGCGACAATCTGGCGCTCGTGCTGGCTGGCCAGCGCCAGGACGGCATCGGCGACGGCATTGTGAAAGCGGGTGGACATTTCCCCAATACACACCCCGGCGCGCAGGTCGGCGATCATCGCCCGCCACACAGGGGCGGGGTCGATTTCATCACCGGTCACGGTAAAGGCGTAGCGCGCCTGGCTGGGCAGCGCCAGCCCCTCAAATTCAATGGCGGCCTGCGCTTCATAGCGCACCGTCTGGCGCACCCCGGCCAGCGCCGCCGCCGCGTCAAATAACCGGCCCATACTGCTGGTGGGGACGCAGTTCAAACCGGTCTCCAGTTGGCGCAGCAGAACGCGCTGTTCGGACGGCGGGCACACGGCAACCGGCGCGAGATCCTCATCCCAGGGGATACCTGCTGCCCACAGGTGCGCGAGCGCCACGCGGTACGGGCGCTGCACGGCGGCATCTCCACCCGGAAGCGGTACATAGCGCAGGTGGGCCGCGCGGCGAAACCCGCCATAGTCTGCGATAAGCACTTCACCACCCCAGATCGCGCCATCTGTCCCGTACCCGGTACCATCGAAAGCGAAACCGATGACCGGTTCGGTAACCCCATGCTCGGCCATCACAGCGGCGATGTGGGCATGGTGGTGCTGCACCGTAACCAGGGGCAGGGCATGTGCTGCCGCGATTTCGCGTGCCAGGTGCGATGCGCCGTACCCAGGGTGTGGGTCGCAGGCGATGGCTTGCGGCGTAACGCGCAGCAGTGCGCGCAGATGATCATACGCGCGGTGGAACGCGGCGCGGGTTTCGAGGTGTTCCATATCGCCAATATGCTGGCTCATGAAGGCCAGGTTGTCCCGCGTGAGGCAGAGCGTATTCTTGAGTTCGCCGCCTGCCGCCAGCAGGGAGGGTACAGCGAACGGCAGCGTAACGGGCAGGGGTGCAGCGCCGCGCGAACGCCGCACCGGCAGCGGCATGCCATCCATAACATGCACAACAGAGTCGTCGCACGAGACATGAATCGGGCGATCATGAAGCAGGAAAGCATCTGCAAGCGCCGCTAACCGAACCTGCGCTTCATCGTCATCCTTCACAATCGGTTCACCGCTGAGGTTGCCGGATGTCATCACCAGCGGCCTGCCGAACGCCGCCAGCAGCAGGTCATGCAGGGGTGTATAGGGCAGCATAAGCCCCACCGCCGGGTTACCGGGTGCCACATTGCCCGCCAGCGGACTGCCCGCACGTTTTGCCAGCAGCACGATGGGACGCTCCCGCGAAACCAGCAGCGCCGCTTCTGCCGCGTCGATATGAGCCAGCAGATGGGCGGCGTCCATCGTGTGGACCATGACGGCGAAAGGCTTTTCTTCGCGCTGCTTGCGGGCACGCAAGCGGGCAACAGCAGCAGGGTTTGTGGCGTCGCAGGCCAGGTGAAACCCGCCCAGACCTTTAACCGCCACGATATTGCCCACAGTCAGCGCTTCACAGGCCGCCGCAACAGGATCGACATCGGCGCGGTGCGGCAGAAACATAAGCTGCGGGCCGCAGCGTGGGCAGGCGATAGGTTGCGCGTGAAAACGCCGGTTCAGCGGGTCCTGGTATTCGGCAGCGCAGGCTTCACACATGGGGAATCCGGCCATCGTGGTATTCGGGCGGTCATAGGGGATGTCTGCGATGATGGTGAAACGTGGGCCGCAGTTGGTGCAGTTGATGAACGGATAGCGATAGCGACGATCTGCCGGGTCGAGCATCTCGCGCAGGCAGTCATCGCAGACGCACAAGTCTGGTGAGATGAGGGTAACAGCGTCGGAAATGACGCGGCTTTCCACAATGACGAAAGCGCGGTCACCGCGCACAGGTACGGATGCAGCAGTCAGTGAATCGATACGCGACAGCGGCGGCGCAGCATGGGTCAGTGCCGCCTGGAACGCCGCCAGCACATCCGGCGCGCCCTCGACCTCGATGAAAACCCCGGCGCTGTCGTTGCCCACAAGTCCCGCCAGACCGAATTTCAGGGCCAGACCGTAGACAAAGGGGCGAAAGCCGACACCCTGAACGACTCCCGTCACGCGCAGGCGCAGGCGATGCAGGGGGGTGGGCGCATTGGCGAGAGGCACGGCAATTACCTGCCGCTGAAGGCGCGCTGCCGGGCAATGAGTACGTCCAGCCACGCGTCCATACCGCTGTTCTTCTTGGCAGAGACTTCGTGAATGGCAATGCCCGGATGCACGGCCTGGAGGTTGCGGTGGGCTGCCTCACGGTCAAATTCGACGGCCTCAGCCAGATCCACTTTGGTGATGACGGCAATATCTGCCGAATTGAAGATTGGCGGGTACTTGAGCGGTTTGTCTTCGCCTTCGGTCACAGACAGGATAACCACCCGCAGCGCCTCACCCAGATCATAGCTGGACGGGCACACGAGGTTGCCCACATTTTCGATGAACAGGAAGTCGAACGACTCCAGATCCCAGCCCACGAGGAAAGACTCGATCATCTGGGCTTCCAGGTGGCAGTTGCCGCCTGTGGTAATCTGGCGAACCGGCGCACCCGCCCGTGCCAAGCGCTGCGCGTCATTGTCGGTTTCCAGGTCGCCGACGAGCGTCGCAACGGAATAGCCGCGTTCGACAAGCAGGCGAATGCTCGCCTCCAGCAGCATCGTCTTGCCACTTCCTGGGCTGGAAACAAAATTGACGGCGAGCAGGCCGCTGCTGGCAAAGCGTTCGCGTAACCCCCGCGCCAGTTCATCGTTTTTGTTCAGCACGCCCTGCCGTATCTCAAGAAGTCGTGGCTGCATAATTGGAGTCTGCACTTTCTACCGCTGGTGAGTCTGCGGGGTCTTCGATTTCGAGGGAAACAAGTTCAAGTTCGCGCCCCTGCCGGATATCCGCGGTGGGTTCGCCGCAGTGCGGGCAGGCGAAAAACTGTACATCCGGCAGTGTGGCGGTGTGCCCACAAGAGCCACAGTACACAACAACGGGGATTTCTTCGATGATCAGGCGCGAACCAGCAAGCAGGGTCCCTTCGGCGGCAATATCATAACTGAAGAGCAGGGCATCCCTGACCACGCCTGCCAGCGCACCCAACTTCAGGTTCACTGCCAGGACGCGCGTCACACCGGCCTCGCGTGCAGCAGCCTCTGCGGTCTGAATCAGATGATAAGCAATCGACAGCTCGTGCAAGGCAGACTCCTTTCGGTTGTGGGCGCGGGCGATGGCTAACTTTACTTTAGCGGTTTGCGCCCGCAGCCACTACTGCCGTAGGACAGGGTTCATCCCTGACGATTGTCACCCGAACCTTCCCACGTTTCCCAACGAACAACTTCATCCAGGGGTTTGCGCCCGCCCATCCGCGCTGGTTTGAAATCTGGCGATGGATACCCGAAAGACAGCGCCGCCTGCACACTGTGCTCGGACGGCACACCCAGGATTTCGCGTGCCTGATCCGGTTGGTAAATTGTGGCTATACAAGACCCAACCCCCAGTTCCCAGGCCGCAAGCTGCATGTAGGCCGCGGACTGGCCGAGGTCAAACATCCCCCATTCCCCCTGGCGCAGCCCGACCAGCACAACGGCAAAAGCAGCCCCCGCCAGATGACCGGCAAAATCGCCGGTTTTCGACAGCGCAATTAACGTCTTACGGTCGCGCACAACCACGAACTGCCAGGGTTGGGTATTTTTGCTGCTTTGTGAGCGGCGTCCAGCATCCAGTATGGTGTGCAGCGTGTCTTCTGCCACAGGTTCATCCCTGAACATGCGCACCGCGCGCTTGGTTTGAATGGCCTCTAAGACCTTCATCGTGGTGTTCCTCTCGTTTGCTAAGCGATGCAGGAGATTATAGATGGTTTGCAAGGCAAAGTACGAAAGTGGTTGTGGCGCGCAGTGGGGAAGCCGGACGTGCAGGTTTTCGCCCTGTACAGGCAGCGGTTTATGAGGGTTCGGACTGCTGGCGTTCAGAGGAATGTGGTAGGGGGGCGCGGCGGTGCTCGCCCCCCGTAGATTCACGCGATCCGGGACCTGTGTTCCTTAGGAACCAGGTTCGAGGGTACCGGTGGAAAGGAACATGAACAACTGCTGCATCGTGAGGACGGTCGCACCTTCTGGCGCGGTGATTTCGGGCACAGCGTTGAAGTCGGCATAGCCCAGCGAACCGCTGATCGCCATCGAGATTTCGCCTTCCATGGCTTCACCCTGCTGTTCGGCAATAGCTGCAAAAACTTCCGAGTCCATCGTGAAACCAAATTCGACCAGGGTAGTGAAGTTGGTGGCCAGGTCAACATACTGGGTCGCGGTGATCACGAAGGCGTCCGGGTTTTCGGCGAAGATCTGGATGA
>CAZQIJ010000293.1:0-6188 GCA_964592955.1 uncultured Anaerolineaceae bacterium | reverse complement strand
CCGCCAGCGCGGCAGAGCTGGTGGCGGGGGCGATTCTTGACCGGGGGCGCGGCATACTGATCGGCCAGCGCACGTATGGCAAGGGGACGATTCAGCAGATCTTCCCGCTTTCGGATACGTCCTCGGTGCATATTACGTCTGCCGAATGGTTTACCCCTGGACGGCGGGCGCTGGACCAGGTGGGCATTGAACCGACGATCAGTATGATCCCGGATGAAAACGGGCGTGACGTTGAAATCGGGGAGGCTGTGCGCCAGCTCACACAGATGCTGGCCGCCGACCCGGATAGCGCAGTGGAAGTACAGGCAACAGAAGCAGTGAAAGCAGAAACGGAAAACTGAAATGGCACCGGGGAGGAAGATTATCACCCGCAACCGCAAAGCATCGCACGATTATCACCTGCTGGAGAGTTTTGACGCAGGGCTGGTGCTTTTCGGCTCAGAGATCAAATCGATACGAAATAACCAGATCAACATCAGCGACGGGTTTGTGCAGGAGCGCGAAGGTGAATTGTGGCTGATGGGCGTACACATCACGCCTTATAAGCAGGCGAGCCGCTTTGACGTGCTGGACCCGATGCGCCCGCGCAAACTGCTGCTGCACAAGAAAGAGATCGCGCGCGTGATTGACAAGCTGCGCGAACGCGGCCTGACGGTGGTACCTGTTTCGGTCTACCTGGAGCGCGGCTTTGCGAAGGTCGAAATCGCGCTGGCCAAGGGCAAGAAATCCTACGATAAGCGGGAGAGCATCGCCAAGCGCGACGCCGACCGCGAAATTCAGCGCGCACTGCGAGAACGGTACTAGCGATGACGTGGCCCACTTCGATTCGAGGCATCAACGCGCTGCCAGAACCAGACCGGCGCAGCATTTACCGCACGCTGCTGCCGGAATGGATCTTTGGGGAGTTTAATATTGACCCGCAGACGCTGACGCGCAACGGCTACCCGACGGTGCATTTTCGTGACCCGGCCGGCAGCCGCGCCGTAGAGATTTCGGTAAAGCGCAACCCGGCGGATCATGACCCGATTCTGTACCTGCACATGGCAGACACGTTTAATAATCAACTGCTGGTGCTGCTGGTGCTGGTCAACGATCCAGACGCGCCGCGCTACAGCATAGACGTGGATTCGCACGGCAACCCCACGCACTTCGGCACCAGCGGGCGCAACAAGTATGCAGAGCAGGAGGCGATGAAGGCCGGGCTGGCACCGGGCCAGGTGCGGGCGGGGCTGCGGGCATTCAAGCGGTCGGTGCCCTTGTTTGAGGAATTTGTGCGCAACATGGGGCACGAGCTGTTTCTGATTGAGCCGCTGTCGTACCACAACGCCATCGTCTTCGAGCGTTACGGGTTCAACTACATTCAGGGTCGCAGCGAGATGATCCGCATTCACGAGGGGTTCCAGCCGGGCGGGGTGCTGCACCAGAAACTCACGCCGGAAAATCCATTCCGGCACCCAGACGCGGCACACACGGTGCGCGGTCGTTCGTGGGCGATTCACGATGGCATTCTGGGGCACCCGTTCACAGGGTTCCAAATGTACAAACGAGTGGGCGTTGATGCCGGAGTCAACACATTCCCCGATGCCAAATGGTGAACCTGGCGGTGTGACCAAGACGCGCGGCAGAGCGAACCCCAACGCCGACGCCGCCACACCCTTTATCACCGAGGAAAACGTTTCGCAGGCGCTGGATGCGCTGCTGTTTACTGCCACGCCGCACCCCCGCGCCCTGAATATGCTGGCGCTGGTTGACGAAGTTGTGTCTAACCCGTCGCTGCCTGCGTCCAGCCGACCGCGTGAATTTGCCATGACGAACCTGCTGCTGGACATGATCACCCAAGAACTGATGCGACTGCGGCGTGTGGTTCACCCGGAAGACCAGGCAGCGGCCATGACGCCCACCGGCAGCAGCCTGCTGGAAGACGAGCTGCCGCGGATGCGCCTGGATATGGCGTCGGGATCCTACAGGCTGATGGCGTGGAGCTTTCTGTATTACCGCTATGTGCGGGTTGACCTCAACGTGACGCCGGAGAAACTGGGGGAATGGACAGGCCTGGACGCGCGCACGCTGCGGCGCTACCGCACACGCGCGCTGCGCGAACTGACGCACAAACTGATTCAGGCGGAATGGGACGCACGAGAAAGACAGCGGCGGCGGCGGCTGCTGGGACGGCTGCCGTCCGCCACACCCGTCCGGCTGTTTGGCCGTGAAGAAGCGTTCGACCGGGCCGAGGCGCTGCTGACCCAGCACCGGGCGCATCATCTGCTGGTGGTGGGCGCGCCCGGCGTGGGAAAAACGGTGTTTGTGCAGGAATTCATTCGCCGCCAGATCAACCGCAGCGCGCTCGAAGCGGCGGTGTGGATCGCGTCGCCAGAGACTGCCGAACAGGTTATGCGGCAGTTAGAAGATGGGCTGCTGGCCAACCCGGTGCCGCGCGGGACGGCCTCGCAGACTGCGGTGCGCGATGTGCTGATGAGCTACCGCGTCGCCATTATTCTGGACGATGTGCAGCTCATCAACCGCGACGACCTGGATCGCCTGCTGGGGTATCTTAGCCCGGCGCTGGTTTGCATCACCAGCCCGGCATTTGTGGCGCTGCGCAGCCCGGTGGAGGCGCTGGTACTGCATGACCTCGACCGGGACGCGATACGGGCGTATGTACACCACATGCGCCAGCAGAGCATGACCGAAACGCAGAACGATGACGATTCCGTGTACATTGAGGCACGGGTGGGCGGGAACCCGCTGGCGATTAAGCTGGCGCTTGACGCTTTGGGGGCAGAGACGGACCTGCTGGTGACCCACGAGCCGCTCGAAACTTTGTTTGACAAACGGTACAGACTGCTGACATGGTCGCAGCGGCGCGCGTGGTATGCGGTGGCGATCACTGCCGACAGCGGCCTGACGCTGGACGAACTGCTCACGGTGTGGGGCGACGTGACGCGCGCCGATGCAGCGGCGCTGCTGGTTCATCACCTGATTCTGCTGGACGACGAACGGCGCGTTGGCCTTTCCAGCACGATTGTGCGTTACCTGCAGAACAAGCTTGCGCCGGATCACCTGCGCGTTTCGCAAGAGCCAGAAACGCTTGTGCGGGATCTGGTGAGCGATCTGGCGCGGTTTGTGGACGCCAACCCCAGGCTGCCGCTGAGCGCGCTGCTGGTGGAAACGGTGCTGGTGGCGCAGTGGATCCCGGTGGATGAGGAGGTGCGTGAGCGCTGGATGCGCCTGCTGCTGGGTTCGCCGGCAAAATCACCGCAGCGGTGGTACACGATTCTGGAGCGGGCGTACCATGCGGCGCGCCCGGAGAACCGGCTGCCGCTGGATTATCTGCTGGAGTTTGGCGCGCTGCTGCGCCGCTATACCTACTGGAGCGCGTCGCAGCAGATTCTCGAACAGGCCATCGCGGCTGCCGGGCATGTGGGGGACTTTGTGAAGCAGGGGTATGCGCTGATGGAACTGAGCATCACGCTGCGCACACGGGGGCTGTATGACCAGTCGCTGCGGCTGATTGAGAGCGCGCGGAAGATTGCAGAACGCTATCACAACGGGCCGCTGCGGCACGCGGTTTTGCTGGAACTGGCACAGATCGCGGTCGATATGCGCGATGGCGCGCTGGCGCTTAAACACCTGCGCGAGACGCTGGACACCGGTCGCTCGCTGGCGCTGCAAGGCGAAGCGCACCTGCGGCTGGATAACCCGGATGAAGGGCTGGCGGCGGCCTTTCGCGCGGTGAGGATCTATGACGAAGCGCGAGATCCGTTGAACAGCGGGCGCACGCACATCCTCATCGGCAGGCTGTACCTCATGAAGTCCATGTACCGGCACGCCCACGATCACCTGACGACCGCGTTAACGCTGCTGGAACTGCATGGCGATCCGTTTGCGCTGGCGCGGGCGCAATGCAACCTGGCGACGGTGCTGATTTTTCAGGGGCATCACCGCGAAGCGGATCGGCTGCTGGCGGTGGCGGCGCAGGCCCAGGAACGGATGGGAGACACGGTGGGGCTGACGGTGACGCAGCACAATATGCGCTGGCTTGCGTCGCGGATCGCGCGTTGAAGAATCGGGCGGTTTCGGGTAGAATAGGGGAAGTAACGATCCGCAAACTGCGCAGGCCGTTTTGCGGAGAGAGACGACGTGTGACGAGCACCTGTAGCTCAGTGGATAGAGCAGCGGTCTTCGGAACCGCGTGCCGGGGGTTCGAGTCCCTCCAGGTGCATTCTTTTCCCCGTTTACCTCAGCGCTGGGGATTAACCCACAAAGCGGGCAGGTGTGTACCTACCCGCTGCAACGTTTACTGCGTAACGTTTACTACGTAACGTTTACTGCGTAACGTCTACTACGCTAAGTGCGGCAAATGGATCAGGGAAGATCGACTGTGAAGCGGAATTTGGCGCTGGACGAACTGCCAAGCGTATCGCGCGCCACAATCCACCATTTGTACTGACGCCCGTCCTTGAGCTGATCCAGGAAGGCCTGGTTTGGCGTGTGGGAAGTGCCAGTCACAGTAACATCCAGGAGGGTTGTGCCAGAGTTCGTATTCTTCACCTTGAGCCGGTAATCATCGGCACCGGGCACACTCTGCCACGTGAAATTGCCAAACGCGCTGGTCGAAGTGACCACATGGCTGTTGGCCGGGCTGACCAGGGTCGTCGGGCCGGGATAGTTTACGATGAAGCGGAACGTTTCAGAAGCGCGCTTGCGGTATTCGTTGCGCGACTGAACATACCACTTGTATTCCTTGCCCTGCGTGAGGTTGATACTGATGCTGGCGGTACACGTATTGCCCGTGCAGACACCGGTCGAGAAATCCTGCGTGTGGATGACATTATCACCGGCCTTGTTGGTGATAATCAGGCGGTAGTAGGTGGTGTTTTCGCCGTCGCTTTGCCAGGTGAACGTATTGCCGTAGTGCAGTTCACCCTTGTGGGCGGGGGCAGTCAGCGTGACGACAGCAGGCTTAACGAAATACTCAAGCGCTTCGGCCACGTCGATACGGGGGATGGCGAGATCAGGGTTCAGGCGCGTATCGGTCACAGAGACACCGGTGAGGCGCAGGGCCTTGCGGTAGGTTGAAACGGTGTTATCCGGCGAGCGCTCGGCAAGAATGGCGATGGCCCCTGCCACGTGCGGCGCGGCCATCGAGGTGCCGCTGTAGATGTCAAACCCGGTGTTGGGAACCGACGAATTGATGTCTACGCCAGGCGCGAGCAGGTCCAGGAAGGATGCATACTGAGAGAAAGAGGCGATGGAGTCCACATCGTTGGTGGCACCGACGGCGATAGCACCCGTGATGCAGGCCGGCGCGGCCACACCCGCACCTCCGCTGGCACCATTACCGGCAGCGACAACGACGGAAATACCGGCGTTGGTCAGCCGGCTGATGGCGGATTTGTAGGCGGGGTTATCCGCATCGCATTCCGAACGGCTGTTGTAGTAGCCACCGCCCAGGCTCATATTGACCGATACGATGTTGCGGGCGCTGCGGCGGGCATAAATGCGGTCGAGCCCCCCAACAATGTCGTCATCGAAGGCCAGCACGCACTGGGTGTCGGCTACCCCTGCATAATCGTAGCAGATGCCGTAGTTGTTAATGATAGTGAAGACCTGAACGGCGAAGATATCTGCGCCGCGCGCCACGCCGTCAAAGCCGCTGCTGCCATCGTTGCCCGCGGCGATACCGGCAACATGTGTGCCGTGGGCGCACCCGTCAATATCGTTGGAGCAGTTGCCACCTGAACCGGCAGCGGTCGAATCGTCAGCGCCGGGGCATGGGCTGTCCAGCGTGTAGCTCCCATAGTAGGGATCATAGTAGCTGCCAGAAGTGCCATAGCAGGCTTCTTCTACGACTTTTTCTGCAAGGAAGGGATGCTGCTTGCGCACACCGGTATCGACAATGGCGATGACCGTGCCGGTGCCGTCATACCCCATGGTCCAGGCATCATTGGCGTTGATGACCCCGGTGGAGACATTAAGCTGAATGGAACGCGCGCGAACTTCCTGAATGAAGGCGACATCAGGCGAGGCCAGCAGGCGTTCGTAACCTGCGGCATCTATCTGCATGGCTACCATCGGCATGAGGGTGTAGGTCTGCACAGCCGAAGCATTGCTGCCGACGGCGTTGAGCACAGCGCTGGTGGTTCTGGCGATGGTGGCGCGGGTGTCGGCGGACTGGCTGCCGCGGG
>CAZQIJ010000292.1:0-6221 GCA_964592955.1 uncultured Anaerolineaceae bacterium | reverse complement strand
GCCCGCCACGGACCACACCCCGGACCGGCCATTTCATCGCGTCGTTGGTGTAGGGGCGCGCAACTGCCGCGTCCGCCGCCGACCGACAAACCCGGACAACGCAGGCGTTGTCCCTACCCGGCCCGCCCGCCGCTTTGCCAGGGGAAGGGTTCCCCTGGCACCCCGACTTTGCACAACACCTGACCTGTGAAACCCCTCACCCGGTTTGCACCCTGCCAAACACTTCGCCTATACTACGGGGATTAACATCAGGCAACCGTCAGAGGGTTTATTTCAAGGAGTTCGTATGCTGCGTCGTGTTGTACTGCGTTTAACCGCAACAGTCCTCGCGCTGGTGCTGGCGCTGCCTGCCGCCGCCCAAACCGCAATCCCCCCCACCCACCCAGAGCCGGTGATCCATGTGGTGCAGCCGGGCGATACGCTCTACCGTATCGCGCTGCGCTATGGCGTGACGATGGACGACATCGCCCAGGCCAACGCCCTCACCAACCGCGCCCGCATCCTGGTGGGGCAGCAGATCACCATTCCGGGTGTGTTTGTGCCGGATGACAGCGCCGTTGTCGAGAATCCACTGGTGGCCGGAACACCCACCACCTACACCGTCCAGCCAGGAGACACGCTGCAAAGCATCGCCGCGCGCTTCAACCTGACCGTTGAACAGCTCGTGCGCGCCAACGCCCTCGCCAACCCCAACCGCATCCTGCGCGGGCAAACGCTCACCGTGTGGACCACGGAGTCGGTTAATGCGCCTGCCGCCGAAGAAGCCGCCGCCAGCGAAGCCGCCAGCGAAGCCGACCCCGCCGCGCCCGCCGAAACGCTGGTTTACGCCACGCACGTCGTGCAGCCCGGCGAAACCCTGGGGACCATCGCGCAGCGCTATGGCGTGGGCTGGCAGGAGATCGCCGCACTGAACACGCTCAGCAACCCGGATCGCGTCTACTATGGGCAGAGCCTGCTCATCCCCGGCACTGCAGCCAGCGTCCCTACGGTGATCGACCTCACCGGCGAAGTGGTCAACGACGCGGGTATCCTCACCGCGCTGGCCAGCGCGCCCGCCCCGGTCAGCAATGAACGCCATATCATCGTCGATCTCAGCGACACGCGCGTGTATGCCTACGAAAACGGCGAAATGGTCTACACCGCGCTGATGTCCCCAGGGCTGCCAGCCACCCCCACCGTCATCGGGGATTTCAACATCTATCACCGGCTGGACTCGCAGACGATGAGCGGTCCGGGCTATTACCTGCCTGGGGTGCAGTATGTGCAGTATTTCTACCAGGGTTACGCGCTGCACGGTGCCTACTGGCACAACAACTGGGGCCAGCCGATGAGCCATGGCTGTGTGAATTTGCCCAACGAGGCTGCGCAGTGGCTCTACAGCTTCGGCGAGATGGGAATGCTGGTGCGCGTTCAGGCGTAGGGGCTGCGCGCCACCTGGACCTGGGTCCTTGCGCTCGCCTTCCCCATGCCTGAAGTGCCCAAATGTTATATACTTCTGGATCGCAGTAACAGAAGGGATGGCGATAACGATGGTTGAGCAGCAGCCCACAATTGATGAACAGCGTCGGCTTTACGATGCGGCGTTGAAGGTGGCCAAACTGAAACCCTGGAACTGGATGGACGATACCGACTATTTCGGCGTCGAAGATCCTGAATCCGGAGAGCTGGGGTTCGTCACTGTGCAGGGAGACAGGCAGTATCGCTCTGTGTCCTGTTTTCTGGGGCTGCACAGCTATCTCCAGTTTGCGGATTATATGGACGCGGAAGACCTGAACCCGCTGGCAACGATCCAGATCCGCCATCTGCACCTGACCTACTACAAACGCGCGGATCTGGATCGGCTCGACTTCGACCTGCTGGAAGCGCTGGGAATGAAGGTGACCCCCAGCCGCACCTACCCCACCTTTCGCAGCTATACCCCCGGCCTCGTCCCGTGGAAGCTGACGGGGGCCGAAACGCGCTTCATGACCCACATGCTGGAACAGCTTCTGGTGGTGGCCCCCAGGGTGGCAGAAAATTTCGACATCCTGTTTGACCCCCACCATGAAGGCGTTGAGGATGTCCTGTTCCGCGTTGCAGACCAAGGCGAAGACGGCATCACCTGGCGCGATGAATACCGCCTGGTGGAAGACCTGCCGCTCCCGCCCTTCCCTCAACCGGCAATCGACGAGCGCTCCGTTCGGGTGCTGCACCAGCTCCCCAAGCGCCTGATCACGCTGGAAGTGGGGCTTGCGCTGCTGCCAGTGCCCACCAGGACGGCGGCAGATGACGAGCGCGGCTATTTCCCCTTTCTGCTGCTGATGGTGGACCAGCGGACGGGGGACGTGGTCGCGCAGGATCTGATCCAGCCGCTCCCGGATTACGCCACCGTGCTGGCGCGCGTGCCCCAGTTGTTTATTAACCACTGCGCGCAGTTAGGGTTCGTCCCGGCCAGCATCATCTCCACCAGCATGACCCTGCACGAAATGCTGCTGACGGTGGCCCAACGGCTGAAGGTCAACTGTCGGCTGGTGGACGAAACCCCCGCGCTGGAGGCAGCCGGGACCGCCTACATGGCGCACATGCTGGGCGAAAACCTGAGCCTGCTCTCCGCAGAGATCGAGGCGATGGCGCAGCTCGGCGAACCACCCGATTACGACCTTGAAGAGTTACCGCCGGAAAAACCGCAGCGGCAGAAGCCCAAACGCGGCAAATCCGGGTAGGGTATGGGCGCACAGCGCAGAAAGTGAGCAAATTAGCATGACCTATTCAATAGTGGCGCGCGACGCGCAAACCGGCGAGATCGGCGTGGCGGTACAAACGGCGCTGCCGGGCGTGGGACGCCTGTGCCCCTGGGCAGAGGCTGGCATCGGGGCGGTGGCCACGCAGGCGCTGGTGCGGGTATCGCACGGGCCGTCTGGCCTGGCACTGCTGCGCAGCGGTCACGACGCGCGCCATGTGCTGGCCGCGCTCGTCGCCAGCGACTCCGGGGCGAGCATCCGGCAGCTTGGGGTGGTAGATACACAGGGCTTCGCGGCGGCACACACCGGCAAGGACGCCATCCGTTACGCGGGGCATCACGTGGGCGAAGGCTATGCGGTGCAGGCCAACATGATGCTGCACGAAGGGGTGCCTCAGGCGATGTCTGCCGCCTATGAAGCCGCCGCACACCTGCCGCTGGTGCTGCGGCTGGTGGAGGCGCTGGCGGCGGCGCAGGCAGCCGGTGGGGATTTCCGCGGCCAGCAGTCCGCCGCGCTGAAGATCGTTTCTGGCGATTTGCCGCGCGGCGCATGGGACGGCGTGGCCTATGATGTGCGCGTGGATGATCATGCCACGCCGGTGGACGAACTGCGCCGCATCTGCCAGCGCTTTTACGCCTATACACTGGTGGACGAAGCAGAAGCGCTGGTGCGCAGCGGCGATTTCGACGGCGCGATGGCGAAGGTCGCGGCGGCGCGTGCCCAGGACGACAGCGAAACGCAGCTCTATTTCTGGTTCGCGGTGCAGCTGGCGGATGAAACCGGGCGGCTGGACCTGGCCGAACCGATCCTGCGCGAGGTCTTCCGGCGCGATGCCATGTGGATGGAATGCGTGCGCCGGTATGCAGACGCGCACCCGCTGCGCACCGAAGGTCTGGTCGATACGCTGCTGGCGTTCGGCGCGGGCGGTTCACACGCGGGCGGTTCACGCACCGCCCCTACGAAATAACGACGAAATGACGACGAAATGACGGTGTAGGGGCGCGCTACTGCGCGCCCGCCGACCCACCCAACCCGGACACCCTATGTCGCGCGGGCGCGTTTCGGCGGGCGGTTCACGACCGCGACGCAAGATAGCGGTTGACGATTTCTACAGCGCTGCCGGTGCCGTTCTCGGCCTGGATCTTCTCCCCCAGCGCGCGGGCCTGCTGCCGCATCGCCGCATCAGAAACCGCCTCTTCAATGGCCAGCGCCAGCCGCTGGGCTGTCAACTGCCTGCGCGGGATGGGTTTGGGCGCGACACCCGCTGCCGCCAGGCGGTGCCCCCAGAAGGCCTGATCCCCCATGAACGGCACAACAATGGACGGCGCACCGGCCCGCAGCGCGGCGGCGGTGGTCCCTGCGCCGCCATGATGCACGATGGCGTTCATCCTGGGGAACAACCAGCTATGCGGCAGGGAGGCCACCCTGTAGATGTTTTCCGGCGGGTCGGCCTGCTGCGGGCCATCCCAACCGGTTGCCAGCACACCGCGCTGCCCGGCCATCGCCAACGCTTCGCTGACTGTGGCGGCGAGCTGCTGCGGGTTCTCGTTGACCATGCTGCCAAAGCCGATATATACCGGCGCTTCGCCAGCGATCAGGAACGCCAGCAGTTGCGGCGGCGGGGCCCAGTGCGCGGCTGCGTCCAGAAACCAGTACCCGGTCACATGATGATGCGCTGCCCAGTCCGCAGGCTTTGGCACAACATGCTGGCTGTAGCCATAGAGGATGGGCACATGCTGCCGCTGAAGCTTCTGGAACGGTCCCCAGAACGATGCCTTTCCCATGCCCAGCAGACGGCGGGTTTCCACATCCGCCGCGCGCGTGCTTTGCCACAACATCTGCTGCATCACGCGGAATGAGGGCGCATTCAGGACGGTGCCCAGGGGCAGTTGTGGGGTGAGGGGGCTGGCATAATCGCGCGTGGGGGTTATGGGGAACACATAGGCTTGTATGACCGGGATGCGCAGGTGCTCCGCAATCGAAAAAGCCCCCCCGAAACCGCCTGCCCCGGTAATCATCAGCGCGGTGCCGTCCAACAGGCCGGGCATGATTTCGGCAAGATGGCGGGCATAGTTTTTCATCTCCTGCTGCATTTTCGCCAGGATGCGCAGAAAATTGCCGCGCTCTGTCACCGTGCGCCAGGCGTCACTCTGCAAAACGCTTTCCACGCTGAAACCGGTAGAACAGAACGCCAGGCCGGCGTCTGTAACCAGTGTCTCAAAATCCTGGCTGGCAATCAGCTTTACCGGGTGGCCTGCGTCCTTTAGCCCTTTGCCCAGCGCAATATAGGGTTGTACGTCCCCGCGCGATCCGCCAGTCACAATGGCAATCATCTGTTTTGCTCCAATCCGTTCAGCAGTAAGCCTGTCAGAAAATCGGGGAGTTCGTCCCATCTTTCCCGAAGCGTGGCGTCCCCCATGATATGCTGGATCATCAGCCCCATCATGAGGCTCGAAATGCTGCGCACCGTGAGGGGGATATCACGCGGGGCGACGGCGTGCTGCTGCGCCCACTGCGTGATGTACAGCTCGGCAAACGCCAGCGTCGGTTCCAGGATCTGCCCATAGTAAAGCTGGCGCAGTTCTTCGTTGACCATCATTTCAGAGATCACCACTTTGAAAAGCTGGAAATCGTGCTGGCGCAGCGCCGCCAGGGGGAGCTGCAAGAACGCGCGCAGGAAGGTGGGCAGGTCGCCTTCGATGAGCGTGGGCAGTTGCTGCGCGTCTGGTTCAACCAGTGCCCGCATACGGTCGAAAATTGCCAGCAGCAGCGCTGGCTTGTTCCTGAAGTAGTTATAAATGGTGCCATCTGCCACCCCGGCTGCCTTCGCTATGTCTTTGATGGTGGTGGTGTGATACCCCTGTTGGGCAAACAGGCTGGCGGCGGCATCCAGGATGTGGTTTCGCCGCGCCAGTTCAAACTGTTCCTGGGCTGGATCCTTCATGGCACTCCTCGTTGTGTGTGCGCACTGTGCGCACCGTTCATGAATGAGCATTCATTCATCTGAATGATCATTCACTCATTGTACGGCTAAAACCTGCGAACGTCAAGCGCCCCACACGGCCCCCTGCCCCACCCTGGCAGCCCCGCACACGCCAGGCAATTGCCGCCGCCGCCGAATGCCAGTACAATTCAAACGAACCGGCACCTGCGCACACGCGCATACGCCGGATCCTGTACCGTAACCAAAGACTGAAACCAGGCCCATGCTTTTACGTGTGTACCGCATAACCGACCGTTTCGCCCTTGCGCTGCTCAAACTCTCTGCCGCCGCCGCCGGACTGCTGGCCGAAGGCGTCTTGCTCGTGCTGGGATCCCCTGCCGACGGGCGCGGCGTGCTGGGCATCGTCGGGCGCATCCTGGGCGTTGTCGCGCTCGTTGTCCTCACCGTGCTGCGCGCCCTGTGGGCCGCAGTGGCGGGTACGCTGCGCGTAAGTGGGCGTGTGGCCGCTGTCTCCACCAGGGTGGTATCTGGGGTCGCTGCCCGCGCAGGCAGCAGCG
>CAZQIJ010000291.1:0-6243 GCA_964592955.1 uncultured Anaerolineaceae bacterium | reverse complement strand
CCCCCGCCACCTTTTTGTAAAAAGCTGGATCAAAAACTCTTAAATTTTTTGACTGCAAACGGTCAAAAATCAAGATTCGACCATTTCTCACAAAAGATAGCGCTGCCTGGCAAGCATTTTTTAGCCGCTGACGCGGCTAAGCGTAATGGGGTTTGGGGGCAAAGCCCCCAAGAGCAGCCTGAGCAGTTACGTTTCGCCATGCCCCGCTCTGCTGGACCGTCTGGACTGTCTGCATTCGTCCTGACCGCCATCATTTTCTTGGACCAGTTCGCGGCCGTTCTGCGGATATCACCTCTGCTGCCGGTAACCTATGCGATGCTTCAGGCGCTGGTGGCAGGTGTACAGGGCAGCGGCAGAACTGCGCGCGGCATCCACAAAGCCCCTCAGCGGATGCTGCGTGCGGAACCGGGATTCGGCGGCGGCGGCAACCAGGGCTGCGGCACAGGCTGCCATGCGTCTGCGTTTTGCGCGGCGGCCTCGCGGGTGCTCCCGGAGTTGAGCGTAACCTCGAC
Organism: uncultured Anaerolineaceae bacterium; assembly: GCA_964592955.1. GTDB lineage: Bacteria > Chloroflexota > Anaerolineae > Aggregatilineales > Phototrophicaceae > CAZQIJ01. Next base: position 5,731 of record CAZQIJ010000291.1, on the reverse strand, counting down.
GCGATCCACATAGAATTTCCCGGCGGTACCCGTATAGCTGATCTGGATCTTGGCGCTGAGCACTGCGCCGTCAATCATGACGGTATTTGAAGTGAGCGGCAAAAAGTCCGGCGCGGTGCTGTCCCGTGGAATCACGATTCGGGCTTTATCCTGGCCGGTGCCCGTGGTACCCGCTGTGGGATCGACATAGCGAAGTTTGACCTGAATACGCGCCTGACCTGCGACCGTATCCCGCCTGACGTGCGCACGCACGCTGAGCCGGTCACCGGGAAGGATGCGGTCGAGCCTGGTGGTGAACTGCTGTGCCAGGACGACAGACTCGCCCGACCTACCCCGAAACATGAACGAACATGCCCCCTGATGGGCCACCGTACACACACGCTTGTCGCCAGACGGAGCCGTGAGCAACCAGCCTTCCGCGAGATTCGCCGTATCGCCGGGAAGCTCAAAGCCGCCGTTTTCCACCAGATCATAGTCAAGCTGTGTCGCCAGCAGCACATCCGGTTCAGGGGCGGTATCTTCGGGGGTGAGGTTGACAGCGGCGCTGGTGAAGACAACAAAGTAGCCATCGCTGCTGGCCGCGGGAGACGTGCTCTCGGCGCTGCCGATATCGCCTGACCGGTTCTGGCTGACCAGATTTGTGCGACTGTTTCCTGTGGCGTGTGCGAACACATCGGCAGCGCCGTTGGTATCGCCGCTGATAAGATCGCTGGCGGTGGACGTAAAGAACACGGTGAGGCCATCCCCGCTGATGGCGGGTCTACCTTCGGTGGACCCGGATGATTGAAGTCCCTGAGAGGAGACGCTGACGCGGGTCATACTGGTGAGGTCGGTGCGGCTGCGCCAGAAGGTATCGTAGGTGCCGTTGCTGTCATCCGGCACGAGTTGGTTCGACAGAGAGACGAATGCCAGATAGTTCCCGTTGGCGCTGAGGACAGGCCGGAGGTTGTCTGCAAAGACCTGTGTGCCGCCAGTGCTGACGCTGACGCGGGTCACGGTGTTGGCGAGACGGTCGCGCAGGAAGATATCGGAGAAGCCGTTGGTATCGCCCGGCACGAGATTGGAGGCCAGCGATGCGAACAGCACATAGCGGCCATCGGCAGAAACAGAGACATCGGTGCTGGCGTTGTCGCCTTCCTGCCCTGCCGCAGACACGCTGAGGCGGACGGTGGTGCGCGTAAGGATATCGTAGACGAACACATCGCTGACGCCGTTGAGGTCACCCGCGACCAGGTCGCCGGCTGTGGATTCAAAGACCACCCAACGACCCTGCCCGCTGATATGCGCCGCGCCGCTGGCACCGCTGCCGCCGGTGACGCGGATATTGGTGGCCAGCACGCGGTCGCGCACGAAGACATCGGTCTGATTGTTGGTGTCGTCGTAGAACAGGTTGGAGGCGTGCGAGGTATAGGCCACATAGCGCCCATCGTCGCTTACCGTCGGCTGGGTGCTGGGGGCGTTGGCCTGGCTGCCATCCAGCGAAATATTGACGCGCTCGGTGAGGCCGGTCAGACGGTCGTGCAGGAAGATATCCGCCTGGCCGTTGGTATCGCCAGCGACGAGGTCAGCGGCCTGAGACTCGAACACGACATAGCGGCCATCACTGCTGATGGCAGGGTTGGCAGACGCGCCGCTGCCCCCCGCGCCGGTGGCAGACACGCTGAGCAGTTGTACGGCGATGTATTCTTCGGCAGCAGACGGGATGACGACGCACAGGGTGCATAGTACAAGCAAAAACAGCAGTTCTTGTTTTCTTCGCAGCATGATCGCTCCTCAATGGTTATGGGTTGAACAGGTTGGCTGTGTCTGGTCACGATCCATTCTGTGGCAGGATATGCCACACATTTTCTGTCGCCTGTGCGATATTTTCGCGCGAGTAGCGATGCGGGCGATAGTCCCCTGCACCCCACAGCACACTCTGATCGCCGTAATTGGGGCTGCGCGCGTCCCCGTTCTGGCCGGTGGAATTGATGATGCGCGAGCGGTCGAAATCGCTGAGGTCGAGGATCATGCGCATGGATGGAATGTTATCAGGCGCATAGCTGCTGCGCGGATCATAACTGCTGACGTTAACGCTGGCAAAGGTGCCGTCTGCGGGAATAAGGGAGGTCATCTGCGCGGCAAGCTGGGGATCCACCGGCAGCAGCGCCAGCAGCGAGGGCTGAAAGCGCACGGTATGCAGGTCTCCCCAGCGCCAGGTTTCACGGTCTTCGCCAAACTGCTCCTGCATGTCCAGAAGCGCTTCGGTGAACGCCCGGCTGATGACGGCATCCCGCCCGATGAGATCGGCATCGAGGTTGAGCCAGAGGGGATGCAGCGGCGCATCAATGACCAGCGACATCAGATAGACCGAATGGGCGCTTTCGTAGACCGGGAGTTCATCGAAACCTAACAGCAGCACCTTGGACCAGAAGACGTTGAACAGCGCGGCCTGTGCGCTGTCCTGGGTGCTCTGGCGATCCCAGGCCAGCAGCCAGTTTGCGGCAGACTGCGCCCGCGGATCTGGGAAGGTGAGGTTTGCCAGCGCGGGCAGCAGGATATCTGCCGCCGGGGTATGGCTGTCTCGCTGGATGGCTGAAAAGCTCTCGACATCGTGCTGGGGGGTCGCGGTGATGAGGGCTTCGATGCGCGCCGCGCGATAGCCATAGTCGAAGAAGGTGGCCACTGGCACGGGGTAATTTTCCGGGCGGATGGTGGCATTATTGGCGGTGACGATATAGCCGACAGCGGGGTTGAAGACAAAGGGATTGTCTGCCATATAACCTGCCCAGCGGTAGGTGTCGTCTGTGCCGGGTACGGGCACAGAACCATCATGGCCGTCCACGCGCGCGGGGATGCTGCCGCCCAGCACGTAACCGATATTGCCTTCGACATCGGCATACTGGAAATTCAGTGCCGGGATATCGAACAGGCTGAGGGCGGCCCGGAACTGATCCCAGTCCTGCGCCCGGTTGAGCAGGAGCATTGCCGAGATGGTGCGATTACGGTCAAGGTCAACCCAGTGCAGGGCGACGGGCGCACCGACGGCAAGTCCCTGGTAGGTGTCCAGCACCGGCCCAAAGACGGTACTGCGCGCCTCAAAGGTATGGGGTTCGGCGTTGAAGACGGCGATGGTCTCGGTACGGGTATGCATGGGGACGAATGCGCCGTTGTAGCGGTATTCGAGGGGATTTTCCGGGTTCAGGGCGAGCGTGTAGAAATCGCCCACATCCGTTTGGGCGGTGGTCATCCCCCAGGCAATGTGGGCGTTGTGACCGATGAGGATCCCGGGACCGCCAGCGATGCTGAAGCCGTGGACATCGTAGGGGCACTGCGCGCTGACGGGCATACAGTGCAGGCCGTTCTCGTACCAGAAGGACGGCATACGGACGCTCATGTGTGTGTCGTTGGCCAGCAGCGGCATCCCGGTCACACTGCGCGCGCCGCTCACCACCCAACTGTTCGACCCTGTGAGCGTGAAATCGGCGCGAATGTCGCTGAGATCCGGCACGGAGCGATCCGGCAGCAGGGATTGGCCCTGCGTTTGCGGCTGCCAGGCGGGTACGCCGCCCGGTTCGGTGATGATGGGATGCTGATCGTAAGGGTATGGGGGGAGCAGCATGGCAGAGATGGCTGCCCCCGCCGTATCCGTGATGTACCCTTTAAACATCTCTGTAAAGAGACTGGCTTCGGTAAATGACAGCGCCTGAAGCGACTGCATACGCATGGAATCCAGGGGCTGCCAGGGTTCGACGCTGACGGACACGCCTGCGGCTGAGAGCAGGTCGTACTCAAGTGCCAGTTGGGAGGGAGCGCGGTCTGCGACCCAGGCATTGATCCCGCGCGCGTAATCTGCCAGCACAGTCTGCGACTGCTGCGGCAGGCGTTCCAGGTTGCGCTGGGCGCTGCCGGTGAGGTCAAGCGAGCGCATGGTGATGTCGCGCTCCAGCGTTCCAGCGCCCACCCATTCAGAAAGCCGCCCAGACGCGGTGCGGCGCAGCCATTCCATCTGCCACCAGCGCGCCCCGGCATGCACATAGCCCTGTGCGGCGAAAAGGTCGCGCGGGGTGGTGGCATAGATGTGCGGCACACCGAACGAGTCATATGCGATGGTCACTTCGCCATCCAACCCAGGGATGCTGTGACGGATTTCCTGGGCGGAGACGACACCGGAGAACAGCAGGACGACACCAAGCAGCAGTATGTGCGATTGGTGACGCAGGTTCAGGTGCCCCCAAGCGTGATGCTTCGGCTTTCCGGCGCTATGAGGCGCAACGTCCCATTGGTTACGTAGGTTCATACAGACCCCCTGTCCTGATTGTGCCGCCTCCATGAGTATACCGCGTCTGGCGGCTGGTGCGCTCATCAGACATTCTGGCAGATTTGCCAGCAACAGTGAAGATCTTTTGACTTTGTTGAGGATTTCGGTTGTAGACTCTGGTAAAGAACAGTTAAGTTCACGTGTATGAGGCATTGACGTGGGGCCTAGAGAGTCGCGGTTGGACAATGATCCGGTAGCTAGTTCGCTCATCAGGGCGGATGCAGCCCTGATGAGGCGTGTTAAGGGAGCGTATCTGGCCGCATTGGTGATTACGGCAGTGATGGGCACTGTCTGTTTTTTCTCAATTATGCAGCACGTCATGGAGCAGCACCATGTGGCCAACGCCATCCGGCTTAACACCGATCAGCGTTTTCACGTGCAGCAGGTGGCGCTGCTGCTGAGCCTGGATGCCACGCTGAGGGGAGAAGACGCAGCCGCGCACAGCGATACCCGCGCGCAGCAGATTGCTGAACACCTGGGCAGGCTGCGGGCCGAACACGTGCGGTTCTCCACGCAAATCCGTGAAGGGCTGGAGCCATTTGCGGTGGCGAGCCTGTACGAAACCAGTCCCAACGGAATCGATGATAATGTCACGGATTATGTGGCTGGCGCGGAACTTCTGGTGCTGTCGCAGGCGCTGAACGGCAGCGACCGGCTGCGTTTGCTGAACCGGGTGATCGAAACGCAGCACACGCTGCTGGATCAGTATCATGCTGTGAACAGCATCTATGAGGCACAGCGTGCGCAGCAGACCGCTAACCTGCAGGGACTGTTGATTGCGGCCATGATCGGGCTGCTCGTCATGGTGTTACTTCAGGCGGTTGGCATCTTCCAGCCGGTGGAGCGCGCCATTCGCTTGCAGCATGACAGCCTGCGGCAGGAGATTGCCCAGCGCCAGCGTGCAGAAGCGGCGGTGCGCAGCAGAGAGCACCAGTACCGCACACTGGCGCAGCATTTGCCGGGCATGGGGATTCTGCTGTTTGACCGCAGCCTGCGCTTCACCCTGGCCGATGGTCCGTTTCTGGAAACCATCGGCTTTGGCAGGCATGGCATTGAAGACAGAAACCTGGATGAGATCCTGCCAACGGCGCTGTTTTCGCAGATGCGCGCGCATTATGTGGGCGCATTGGCTGGCGAAGTGAGTGAGACGGAACAAAGCCTGGGGCCTTGCGTATACCGCGCGCGGTTTGTCCCCACATACGATGATGAGGAGCGGGTGACGGGCGGTATGGTGGTGATGCAGGACATCACGGCGCAGCAGCAGGCAGAGACGGTGCTAAGGCAAAGTGAGGAACGCTTCCGCACGATTTCGACCATGATGAGCGATTACGCGTATTCGATGGAAGTTTCCGAAAGCGGCACGATGTCGCGGATGTGGATCGCGGGGGCATTTGAGCACATCACAGGGTACTCGCTGGAAGCGTTCGTGCG
>CAZQIJ010000290.1:0-6251 GCA_964592955.1 uncultured Anaerolineaceae bacterium | reverse complement strand
TGATCCGCAAACCCCACCGCCGCCGCGACTGCCGCGATGCTGTTGCGGGGATCGTGCAGCAGGGTTTTGGCGCGTTCAATGCGCTGCTGAATCAGGTACTGGTGCGGAGAAACGCCGGTCACCTGTTTGAAGACCCGGCTGAAATGATAGGGGGAGAGATGCACAACCGCCGCGATTTCGGCCAGCGACAGGTCGCGTTCTGGCTGGTCGTGGATGAGGTCGAGCGCGCGCTGGATCGAGCCAGTGGCCAGCGGCGCGCCGTGTGGATGTGGGGCAGGGCGCACCGCGTAGTGCCGCAGCAGGTGAACGATCAACTGGTTGGTAAGCGCATCACTATACAGCCGACTTCCCAGCGGGTTGGGGCTTTGCGCTTCGTTTAACAGGCTGAGCGCGATCTGAAAGAGCAGGGGGTCGCCCGCTTCAAACAGGTTTACCAGCGCGACCTGCCCACCGTCCAGGCCAACGGCCTCTGCGACGCGCGCCACTGCCCCCATCTCTAGCCGGATGAACAGCTCGTCTGCGCTGTGTGCATGGCGGCAAACGTTGTCCATCCCGGCGGGGATCAGCACAAACTGACCCCGCGCCAGCGTGGCGCGCCGCTGCTGGCCATCCCGCACCTGCTCCATGCGGATGGGGGCGCGGCCCATGTGGAACACCACCACGCTATCGGCCAACGGGCGGGACGCAAATTCCCCGCCGCCGTACAGGTGCCGCTCCACCACCAGCCCAGGCCATCCAAGCGCGTGGCTGGACACTTTCAGCGTGCTGGACAGCACCAACGGATCATGAATTTCGGACATCACACACGCACACCCCTGCTGACGATGCGACCATTATAGCGCGCGGGGCGGCCTTCCCCACATCCGTTTGGGTGGGCGGGTGGTTCACGAACGGGCGGTTACGCAGCAGGCGGTTCACGAACCGCCCCTACGATGTGGGGTGGGTGGGCGCGCAGCAGCGCGCCCCAATGTATGCTCGTCCTGCTGCGGTCTTAGCGATCGCGCAGGGCGATGACGCCGGGGAGTTCTTTGCCTTCCAGCATTTCGAGGCTGGCACCGCCGCCGGTCGAGATGTGGGTGATGCGATCCGCCAGGCCGGATTCTTCGACGGCTGCCGCGCTGTCGCCGCCGCCGATGACGGTGGTCGCGCCCTTGCCGGTTTCGTCTGCCAGCACCTCGGCGATGGCGAAGGTCCCGGCTGCAAACCTGGGAATTTCAAAGACGCCCATCGGCCCATTCCAGACGACGGTCTTCGCGCCGTCCAGCAGGTGCTTGAAGTGTGCGATGGTATCCGGGCCGATGTCGTAGATCGCCCAGCCATCCGGCACGCCTGCGCTGACCTCAATCACCTGGGTATTTGCGGATTCCTCAAACTTGTCGCCGATGACGCCATCGGTGGGCAGCACCAGTTTATCGCCGCCGTGTGCCAGCAGCGCTTTGGCCGTCTCGATGGCGTCTTTTTCCACCAGCGAGCCGCCCATTGCGTAGCCCTGCGCGGCGAAGAAGGTGTTGGCCATGCCACCGCCGATGAGCAGCTTGTCACATTTGCCCAGCAGCGCCTCGATGACGGCGATTTTATCTGAGACTTTGGCCCCGCCAAGGATGGCGATAAAGGGCTGGCGCGGGGATTCGAGCGTGGTGGCGAGGTAATCAATCTCTTTTTCCATGAGCAGCCCGGCCACCGCTTCGAGGTACTGCGACACGCCGACGTTGGAGGCATGGGCGCGGTGGGCGGTGCCGAAGGCGTCGTTGACGAAGATCTCGCCGAGGGCGGCCATCTTCTGCGCCAGGTCTGGATCGTTTTTCTCCTCACCCTTGTAGAAGCGGGTGTTCTCCACGATCAGCACGCCGCCTTCTGGCAGCGCGTGGATGGCGGCCTCGACCTTCTCGCCGATGGTATCTTCCACAAAGGCGACATCGGTGCCCAGCAGTGCAGCGAGCGCGGGCGCGGTGGGTGCGAGCGTGAATTCCGGGTCTGGGCCGCCCTTGGGCCGCCCCAGGTGAGACATGAGGATGACGGAACGCGGTTTTTGCTCCAGAATGTAGTGCAGGGTGGGGACGGCGGCGCGGATGCGGGTATCGTCGGTAATGGTGCCGTTTTCGACCGGCACGTTAAAATCGACGCGCACCAGTACGCGCTTCCCGGTGAAATTGGCGTCACGGACTGTCTTCTTGTTCATCGAAAATCCCTTTCAGTTGGTCAGTGCGGGTTCAGGATGTTTAACCCTGGGAACTGCAAAACGCCTTGCAAGAAGTTTTTGTTTTTTTATAAGGCTGCTGCGGCGCTGGCGCGGCGCACCGTGCGCAGCTTCAGCAGCACGGCTGCCAGCTTGTGCGGATCGTGCCGCCAGGGGTGCTGTGCGTCGGTCAGGTCGCAGTAGATCATCTCGTAGCGCTGCGCCACTTCGTGATGCTCTGACACCGTTTGCACATAGCGCGTGTTTAGGCCAGCGTTTTCGGTGGGGTAGGCATTATTGGCCAGCACGGCCTGAAACACCCCGCGCCCGATATGCCGTTCCAGCGCCATCACATGCTCTGCCACGCTGTAGCCGTCGGTTTCGCCGGGCTGCATGGCCACGTTGCACACATACACCTTATAGGCTCTGGTGGCGCGCAGCGCCTCTGCGATGCCCTGTACAACCAGGTTCGGCAGGATGCTGGTATACAGGCTGCCAGGGCCGATGACGACAAGATCCGCCTCCAGGATGGCCTCTGCGGAGCCAGGATAAGCCGGTGCGTCTGGCGGAACAAGGCTCACACGCTCGATGCTGCCGCCGCTGGCCGGGATTGCGGATTCCCCGCGCACAGTGACGGGTTCGGGCGATGTGGGAAGGCGCACCAGCGCAGACAGTTCGACATCCGCCAGCGTGGAGGGCAGCACGCGCCCCTGAATGTTGAGGACGCGCTGCGTCTCGATAAGGGCGTTTTCCAGGCCGCCTGCCACCCCGGCCAGCGCCGCGATAAACAGGTTGCCGAAGGCATGCCCTTGCAGGTCGCCGCTTTCAAAACGGTACTGAAAGAGGCGCGTCATCAGGCTCTCGTCGTCTGCCAGCGCCACGATGTTATTGCGCAGGTCGCCCGGTGGCAGCACGCCCATATCGCGCCGCAGCCGCCCGGAACTGCCGCCGTCATCCGCGACGGTGACGATGGCGGTGATATCACCGGTGCTGGGTTTCATGGCGCGCAGCACAGACGGCAGGCCGGTGCCGCCGCCGATGGCGACCACCCGAATGCCGCGCCGCCGCCGCGCCTGCAGATAGACCGCCTGGACGATATCGCCATTGGCGCTGTGTGCAAGCGCTCTGTAGGGGGCGATGAGGATGCGGGTAAGCGCCAGCAGCCCCAGGCCCACGCACAGCACCCCCAGGCCGCAGATGACGGCCACCCACGTCCACGAGACGGCCAGGGTAAGCCCGGCGGCAAGGATCACGCCGGCGAACCCGCTGGCGAGTGCCACCACGCCGAACAGCACCAGGATGAGCCATCGTTTGACCCCCAGGCCGGGGGTTAACCAACGCATTGACACCACCGCTCTGCCATCTGGCAATCGCCGCTTATTATAGCGCGCGCCGCAGCCCGCGCCACGAAATGGCGATGAGCAGCCCCGCCCCCAGCGCCGTAAGCGCGCCGATGGTGAGCGCGGCATCGAACCAGAACTGTTCTGGAAAGAGGCGGATGAGCGTATCTGAATAGAGAAAGCGCCATGTGCCTTCCTCAAAGAAAAGCTGATGGAACAGGGTGAAGAACGTATCCCACATGGCCACCGCCAGCACGACGATGGTGATGATGATGCCCCAGGTGAGCACCCCGGCCTGCATGAGGGCGCGGTAGAGGCCGGGGCGGTTTGCGCGCCACAGCGCGACGAGCGCCGCCGCCGCCAGCACCAGCCCAACCGCGAGCAGCGCAAACGCGGCCTGGGTCACGCGCTGGACATCGACCATGTGGCGCAGTTCATTGGCGTTATACAGCGGCCCGCCCTCAGGATGCTGTAAATCGGCCAGATAGCCGATGTCGTAGCCGTAAATCATGTAGTCCAGGGGGTAGGGGGCAAGGCGCAGACGGTCTGCGGTGGTGAAGCCATAGCGATCCGGCGGGAAGCCGGGCCGGTTGTATTCAAGCTGAAGGAAGAGCGGCGTCATCACGGCGCGCGCGCACAGCAGCGTGAGCAGGACGGGCAGCGCCAGCGTAAGAAACCCGCGCAGGAGGGTTGAGAGCGCGCTAGACATGGGTCACACGCGGGCGGATGCTGGCCGAAGCGGGCACAGGCGTATTCGGCAGATGGCGGGTGGTTGAAACTCGTTTCATACAGGGTTTACCGCAGGCGGACACCTTATCCTTGCTGCTACTGTTCCCATGATAGCGCGAGTTTGGGCGGGGGGATAGTGACGATCCTCATGTGGATGCAGGTGGTGGGGAAACCGCCGCGCGCCGGAACGCACAGCGCGTCTTGCGTGGGGGGGCAGGGCGGGCTATACCCTGTGCCGTCCTCCGCCATTATGCGTAGAGACAGCGCAAAACCGATGGGCTAAAATTGGGGCTGGGAACGGGTGTTTGCGGCACGCTTAGGGCCGCCATGCCCCGGACTGATGATTTCTTAACCAGAAAGGACTTGCTGTGAAAAAATTCCTTGTGATCCTGTTGATGCTGATTTTGCTGCTGCCGGTTACGGCGCAGGCGCTCGCGCAGGACAGCGCAGGCACCTGTAACTTTGTTTCGATGATGGATGGCTGGGTACGCGATACGGTTGAAGGCCAGGGTACCAGCGCCGGATACGGTTTTCTCGTCAATTTCAGCGCGCAGGATGACCGCCTGATCGCTGTAAGCAGTGACGCCGCCGCCAGCGTCGAAATTCATCAGACCAGCATCGGTGAAGGGGATGTTATGCAGATGGCCCCGGTTGAAGGTGGGCTGGTCGTCCCGGCAGGCAGCTTCGTGGAGCTGGCCCCTGGCGGCTATCATCTGATGTTCATAGAGCCGACTGCGCCCTTTGAAGCCGACACGCATCTCGATGTCGTGCTGACGTTTGAGAACGCGGGCGATGTGCCCATCGTGATTCCGGTGAAGGCCATCGAGGACAGCATGGGTCACATGGACCACATGGGCGGGATGCCTGGCCACGATATGGCGATGGGCGGGATGCCTGGCCACGACATGGCGGCGACGGAAGAAGCCGCGACGGGCGAGCATGATCACGACATGGCGGCGACGGAAGAAGCCGCGATGGGCGAGCATGATTACGATCACATGACCGGCTGGCCAGAAGCGTGCAGCGGCATGTGGGTGCTGGATCCCTGGGTGCGCGCTGCCGGAACCGGCACCCCCAACAGCGCCGGTTATGCGCTTCTGGTGAACCTGACCGAGATGGACGACACGCTGCTCTCTGCCGCCGCCGATATTTCGCAGGTTGTGGAACTGCACGAGATGCGCATGGCCGAAGGCGACGTAATGCAGATGTCGCCGGTGGAAGGCGGTATCGCTGTGAAGGCGGGGGGCGTCACGCTGCTGCGCCCTGGCGGGCTGCACGTGATGTTCATCGGGCTGACGGGTGAGCTGCCCGTTGATGCGACCGTCGATATCACGCTGACTTTTGCGCAATACGGCGAAATTGCCATCACCGTCCCGGTGCGCGAAGCGATCCTCACCAACGTTCGCAGCACGCAGGGCGGGTAGGACACAACAGGCGTGGAAAGGGCACGGCACCGCCGTGCCCTTTGTGCCGGGGGAAGGGTTCCCCTGGCCACCCCTTTACGGTATCCGACAGCCGGTACACCCACACGCGGTGGGGGGTATACGTTGGCGGAAATCCATGAGCAGTCAGGCACGGCACGCAGTGCCCCTACACCAGTGGTGGTTTGCTGCTTAGGCTGTTGCAGACAAGACCCTGGCCACCGATTTGGGCGGGCAGGGTCATTGCCCCGCCTCTACATGTCATTGATTATTTTCCTGGAATAGACTTGATAACCGTGTCGCCAATTGCACAAAGGACAGGGCCAACGATCCGTTAGGGGTGTGCAGCGTGTATGAGTTGCTGTTGGTCAATTGATTTGTGCGCTGTTTGGTCCTCACCCCCCGCCCCCTCTCCCACAAGCGCTTGCGGCTTCAGGGGTTACCAGGCTCCACCACAGCCCACATTTTACCGTATCTCTAACTTACAAGGGGACTTAGGGGTGAGGCAGGGCTGTTGCAAAGTAGGGGTGCCAGGGGAACCAAGTCCCCTGGCTAGGAATGGTCTCGTCATGTGCCGGTTGTACA
>CAZQIJ010000289.1:0-6269 GCA_964592955.1 uncultured Anaerolineaceae bacterium | reverse complement strand
CTTCCAGGGTCGCACGGCTGAAGATGTACGCGTGGTTCAGAATGTGTACTACACTGAGGGCACAGGGCTCCCGGCAGGCGATACCCTCTCGGCGTCCGTCCAGTACAAGACCAACGACGTAGCGCCGCGCCTGCGCTTCCGCCTTAAGGTCTTCTACTTCGATATCGCAACTCCCATCGGCAAGTCGAACACGGTCATCAACACCCTCGCACCGTCCTACGTCCTGTTCGAACATCCCGACTTCACGATTGCGGACGAGGTCAGCCGCATCAAGGTGCAGTTCTGGAACCTGGCAACCACTGGCAAGACCTACATCGACGACGCCAGCCTGGTCCACACCGACAACAGCGGCAGATAATGCTGAACTGGATAACGCTGAACTGATGAACACAGGCTGTCCGGTTTCATAAGCCAGACAGCAGCATCACAAAAGGACGCAGGCCTGGCCTGCGTCCTTTTGGTTCTCAGCGATCCATGACCCCCGTGAGCGGCTGCGGGTAATCGCGCAGATGATATTCACGGTGCAGGTGGTAATGCGTTTCTGCATCATCCATAACCAGCAGGCAAATGCTTTCCACCTGCACCGGCCCGGTATCGAACAGGTCCAGCAGCGCAGTGTGCATTGCCGCACGGTTTTGGCCCGTGTAGGGCATCATCAGTGTGAAATGTGGAATCCAGCCATCAAGCATGTAGGGTGTGTAGTAGCGGCGCACGCGGTGCGCGCTTACGGGATCCAGGTTGGCCAGGTCTTTGCGGGCATAGGCCTGGCTCACGTTTGAACCCGTCCCCAATGGGTTAACGCGGGCGATCAGCATGGCGTGCAGCATCAGCAGCGCCGGGTTCGGGTCGTAGCGCAGCGCGAAGATCTCATCCTGCCACAGCACCAACCGCTCGTCCGCGGGGGTAAACGTAAATGTTACATCTTTGCCGAAGCAGTTGAAGACATCATCCATCTCGCGTTCGATTTCTGGCAGCGCCGCCCACTCAAAATACAGGGAGTAGCCGGTGGTCACATGAAAGCCGTAGGTCTGCGGCTGTGCCACCCATGCCGGGTCAAATTCCGGCAGCGCCGCGCGCGCAGGGGTCAACTGCGGAAGGAACTGGCCACTGCGCACATCATAGCCCAGGATCTCAGACCCATGCCTGTACAGCGCACTCTCCGCAGGCGGGATGTAATACACGGCGAATTTGGGCATCAGCTCAGCTCCACTTCGGCCAGCACGGGATAATGATCGCTGGGGTAAAGCGGCGCGTCGTGGTCGGTGAGCACCGAGCAGCGCACTGTGGTGAAGCGCGCTGCGCCGTTGTGCGTGAGGATCCAGTCGAGACGAATCCCCTTCCCCACGAACCCTTCCCCGTCGAACCCGTGATAGGTGTTCACCTCTGCGCGACTGCCGCCAGCATCAGGTGCCGCGTGATAGGTGTCCACGTAACCGGCATCCGCGAACACGCGGTGGGCGTCACTTTCGGGCAGCGCGTTGAAATCGGCCATCACGACGACAGGTAAGCCCTGCGCGACGAAGCGCGCCATTTCGTGCACCACCAGTTGAGCCGCCGCCGTTCGTGCCCCGTGCAGTTCGGTTTCGTGCGGGAAGTGGGTGTTGAGTACGACCATCTCCTGGCCTGTCGCCCGTACCCGCAGGTGTGCCCAGGTCGCCGCGCGTGCCAGGCTGGAACCCCAGCTTGGCGACCAGACCTGCGGGGTCGCGCTGAGGTAGAAGCCGCCGCTTGTCACTTTTTCCAGGGTGTCTTGCTTCCACCACACCGGCACGCGGTGGTAATCTTCCGCCTGCCGAATCGAAACCAGGCCCAGTTCCATATCGTAGGCCGTCAGCTCCGCAGCGTAGTCTTCCAGGTTTCCATGCTGTGCTTCCTGGATGCCCAGGATATGCGGCGCAGCCTGCCGCAGCACCTTAAAGTTGAGCGCTCGCCGGTTTTCCCAGGTGTTCACGCCGTCCTGGTGAAACGACCCCCTGATATTAAAGGTCATCATGCGCAGCAGTGTCATAACATCTCCACAGGTTGATCGTAAGCGGTATTGGTGAGCGATTCCGGCTGTGTCATCTGTATCGTGTCATCGATCAGGTCAGCCACATCTTCAGGGTGGTGAAAAACACCGATCATCGCCACCCCCTGCGTTTTCAGCGCCGCCAGCCGGTTGGCCAGCGATTGGCGCGTGGCGGCATCCAGGGAGGCGGTTGGTTCATCCAGCAGCAGCAGACGGCGCGGTGCGATCAGTGCCCGCGCAAGGTTCACTTTCTGCTGTTCGCCCCCGGAAAACGTCGTCGGGTAGGCATCCCACAACGACCGCTTCAGGCCGAAATCTTCCAGCATCTCGCGTGCCTGGCCCAGCGCCGCGTCGGGCGGGGTGTCTGCCGCCAGCAGGGGTTCGGCCACCAGTTCCAGCGCGCTCACACGCGGGCGTGGCCGCAGAAACTGCGTCACAAACCCGATTTCTTCGTGGCGCAGGGTCAGGATATCGACATCCGCTGCGCGCGCCAGATCAATGACCCCATAGCGGCTCGCATAACGCGCCTGCCCCGACGTTGGCAGGTAATTGCGGTACAGGCAGCGCAGCAGGGTCGATTTCCCGATGCCGTTGGCACCGCTCACCAGAAGGAACTGGCCCGGTTCCAGTGTAAAGTTCAGATGCGCAAACACCGGGATCGACCGCCCTAAATGGTAAATGGTGAACGACTTCCCGTAATCAATGACCGTAAGCAGAGACATCATCGCCTCCTAAAGCTTGGCATGAACCAACTGCTGCGTATAAGGGTCCTGCGGGTCTTCCAGAATCTGATCTGTCAGCCCCTGTTCCACCACCTGCCCATAGCGCATCACCATCACGCGGTCGGCCAGCGTGCGAATCACACCCAGATCGTGCGAGACGATGATCATGGTCATGGTGCGCTGGCGCTGAAGCCGCTTCAGCGTATCCAGCACCGTTGCCTGAATCGATACATCCAAACCGGTTGTCGGTTCATCCAGCAGCAGCAGTTCCGGCTTCAGCGCGATGGCTTTGGCCAGTTGTACGCGCTGCTGCATCCCGCCCGAAAGCACGCGCGGGGGATCATCCACGCGATCCGCCGGAAATTCTGAGGCGTGCAGCGACTGTGTGGAGATCTGCCGCAGCGTGGCGAATGTGCGTTCTCCGGTCACCAGCAGCCGTTCGGCCACGTTGCCGCTGCTGCTGTAATCCATACGCAGTCCCAGGTGTGGATTCTGGTACACGATGCCGATGTGCCTCACCTGCACTTCGCGCTTTTCGAATCGGTTCAGCCCGAACAGGTCTACGCCGCGCAGATGTGCCAGATCCAGGCTGTAACGGCCTGCATCTGGCGCTTCCTGCAGGTTAAGCAGGCGCAGCACTGTCGATTTTCCCGAACCGGACTCGCCAACAATCCCCAGCACTTCGCCCGGAAACGCCTCGACGTTTACATCCTCGACCGCGCGAATGCGCCCATAGCGTTTCGCCAACCCTTCAGCCCGCACCAGCGGCTGCTGTCGCAGCAGGCGCGGTGCATCCAGCGCCGTGTGCCCCGCACGCTCAGCCTCGTAAATATCCGTCATGATAGAATCGCCCTTCGTCGTCATAATATGTCACGCCGATGTCCACCGCTTCGCCCCGCCGCTGTGCCGCCAGTTTCTCCAGGTAGCCGGTATCCGAAAGCTCATAGACTGCGCTGCCATCCGCCACCGGAATCTCATTCATAAACTTGTGGGCCGCCCCGGTCACACGGCAAACCCAACCGCGCTGGTCTTCCACCGCGAAAGGCACATCTGTGAATTCGAGCGGGAAAACGTTGGTATACGGTGGCACCGCATACAGGCGCTTTTCGCGCCCGGCGGAAAGCAGCGTGAGGTGTTCGGCCTGGTGCAGCATGGGGGTATCCCAGCGCGGAATCGGGCTGGGCGACATCATATAGCGGGCATGCACCATCACCGGGTAGCTGGCCCCCTGCACATAATGCCCAAAGCGCACCAACTGTTCGTACAGCACCAGCCACATCTGGCCGTAATCCATATCGGCGTGCATCTCGCGGGATTTCGCCATATCCGGTTCAACACGGCGCAGCGGTTCGGGGTCCGGCACCTGCAGCACCAGCGCCTGACGTTCGCGCAGACGTTCTTCCGGGATGCGGTGGCGGCTCTGAATAATCGTGGCGCGCGCCGCGTCTGTGGTGGTGGCCGCGCCAGACATCCGCTGGATAAACCGTCTCAGGTTGGCCGCATTTACAGAGTCATCCGCGCCCTGATCGATCACCTTGATCGTGTCTTCCGGTCCCACCAGGCTTAGGCTTACTTGCAGCCCCCCGGTTCCCCAACCGCGTGCGATGGGCAGTTCGCGGCTCGCATAGGGCACCTGATAGCCCGGCAGGGCGATGGCTTTCAGCATGCGGCGGCGCAGTTCACGCTTGGCAAACGCATCCAGAAAACCGTAGCTGTAATCGCTGCTCTTTGCAGCCAGGGTTTGCAGGTTCATCGTTTATTGTGCCGTCCTTTCAGGCGTTTCGGGCTGCGCCGCGTCGTCTCGTTCGCCTGCCGCCTGCTCCCCATACAGCACGCTGATCACTTTGCGCACACTGTCTGTACTGCTGGCAAACGTGACATAATGCGGCAGCTTGAAGTGGATGCAGAAACCGGAAGACTCAATTGACTCGGTATGGTAGAGCACAAAATCCTCGCGCAGCGCCGGGTGAGTATCTTCCCGGTTCATTTCCAGATCAAGCGTGGCCCCTGCGATCAGCTTAACCTCGTTCCAGCCCAGGGTTGCGGCGAACCCCACGCTGTAACCGGCCTTGTCGCTGGTTACGACTTCGGCCTGGCTTACGCGCACACGCCCCGCGCTGAACACCGCGCCAGTGGCCGGGTGGCTGACCTGTACCTCGGCTTCCGCCAGTCGCAGTTCGTTAACCGTCGGGTGAATAAAACCATAACCACGCATACTCGCGTAACCCAACGCCAGCACGCCGCCCGTATCTGCCCGCGCCAGTGATTGCAGCCGGTGGGCGCGCGGCGCAGGGATGACGAGCGGGTCGCGCGTCACGTCCGGGATTTCGGCGGGATCGGGCATGGGCTGTGGCGACAGTTCGGGCACAATCCCCTGTTTTCGCTGCCAGTCTGCCACCAGCGGGTAATGCCTGGGGGCCGCGTGGTCTGCCAGCGCAACATCTGCGCTGGTTTCTGGCGCGTCTTTCTCCAGCAGATCCAGGTTCAGAATGCGGTGGCTGTAATCCAGAGATGGCCCCAGAATCTGCCCGCCGGGGATGTCCTTAAAAGCTGCGGAGATTCTGCGCACCGTCAGCGCATCGCTGATGATGATCGGCTGTGCGTAGGCGATTCGTGGCTGTGTGCTGCGGTAGGCACGCAGCAGCAGCACCGCTTCGTAGAGGTCGCCGCCCGCCTGGGCAATCGCCAGCGCTGCCAGTTCCGGCGCATACAGGGACCCTTCGCCCATCACACGGTCCAACAGGTAGGGCAGCGTCTCCAGAATCTGCCGGATGACCTCCGGCGTGACGCTGCCCTTCAGGTGATGGTACAGTTTCTCGCTTTCCTGGATGGCTTTCTCGCCACCCTTTGCGGCCACATAGACCATCGCTAATCCTCCAGTATCAGGTGTGTGGTGCGCGGCAGGCCAACCACCTGCGACCCATCCACCAGGTAGATATCCCATCCAAGCGGGTAGCGGTTGGCCGCGCTGCGCGCCTTCCAGAATGCTGCCCACGCCGCATCCATGCCGCCAACTTGCAGCGTCTGCACCCGGTCAGGTGCGATACCGGGTCCCTGAAGAGGATACACCGGGCCGCTGTTGAGGGCTGCGCCGATGATCAGCGTCGCGCCCTGGTCAGGATACGTCAGCGTGCCCACGTTTGCCCGTGTGATGAAGGCGAGCGCGGCATGATCCAGCGCCGGGTAAAAGTGGTATGCCGCCTGTTCTGGCGGCAGGCTGCGCGCGCCCGTACCCGCCAGCGTTACGGCAAGCGCTGCATCCGGGCAAAAATACGAAGTTTCCAGGTCAAGCAGCGTGTCTGCGATGGCGGCGAAGGCATCTGCTGCGGCGGTCGGTAAGTGATGCACACGCCCCGGATAGCTGAATGACCACATCAGCGCCAGAAACGTCTCGCGCATACGCGCTTCTTCGGCAGAGTAGGCAGGCGGGGTAGACATCAGAATGTCTCCATTTCCACACGGGTTGATTCCACTTTGCGCAGCAGCATTTCATCAGCGGCCTGCTGGATCTGTGCGTGTTCGGTAAGAAACGTGGTGAT
>CAZQIJ010000288.1:0-6275 GCA_964592955.1 uncultured Anaerolineaceae bacterium | reverse complement strand
AGGGCTTTTGCAAAGTCAGAAGCATTGGGCTTGTGGCAGGGTATTGGCCAGGGGAATTCATGGACAAACCCATTTAAATCCGCCTGCATCGGTGGCTGGTTTTTTGGCTGGTACAGCCTAAGTCCCCTGCCACCCCCACTTTGCAAAAGCCCTACCCAGAGTCAGCGATCAATTGCAAATGGCATAACTTCAGGGAAGCCGATATAATACGCGCGCATCTGCATGGATGGACCAGGATTGTCGCGCCGTGAAGCGTTTGCCACCCACTTTTGGCCTGCTGCTGCTAATGGCTGTACTTGCTTTAAGCCGCGCCGCGCTTTCTGCGGCACCCGTCCCGCTGGTGGTGGATAGTCTTGGCGATGAAGCCGATTCAACCCCCGGCGATGACCTGTGCCAGACGGCTGTGAACACCTGCACCCTGCGCGCCGCCATCCAGGAAGCCAACGCGCTGCCAGACCGCGACACCATCCGCTTTGCGGTGGGTGCGCCGTTTCGCATCCAACCGCTTTCGCCGCTGCCCACCATCACCCAGCCCATGACCCTGGACGCCACCACCCAGCCCGGTTACCTGGGGGTGCCCATCGTCATCCTGGACGGAATCAATGTGAGCAGCGGCAGCGGCCTTCGCATCACCGCGCCGTACCCTGGCTTTGGCGATAACGTGATAGTTCGCGGTTTCATCATCATTCGCTTTGATATCAACAACACGGCTGCCATCTGGATCGAGAATTCTAACAATAACGTCATCGTCGGCAATTACATCGGCCACGATGGCACAACCGCCTTCGGCAACGATAACGGGGTCTTCGTCATCGGCAGTTCTGTCGCCAACCCGGCCCAGTTCAACCGCATCGGCGGCCCCAATGCCAACGATCGCAACGTGCTTTCTGGCAACAGAGAGCAGGGCATGCAGCTCGAAAACTTCACCTTCGATAACCTTGTGGAGGGTAACTACATCGGCGTCGGTCCAGACGGCGCGACACCCCTTCCCAATGCCACCGACGGCATCGTGGTCGGCAACGGCTTCGCGGTGCCGCAGCAAACCGGGCGCAATATCATCCGCAGCAATATCATCGCGGCGAACGGGCGTCATGGCATCTGGCTGAACGGGCGTTCAAACGATAACCTCATCCAAAGCAACATCATCGGCACCGGCATTGCGGGCAGCGAGGTGCTCGGCAACGACGGCGAAGGCATTCTGATCGGCGGCGATGAGCTGAACGAACCGGCAGACAATAACCGCGTGCTCAATAACGTGGTGGCCCACAGTCAGGGGACGGCCAATATCACCATCGATTGGGAGGGCAGCAATAACCTGATCGAGGGCAACACCATCCGCGACGCGGCAGCCAACGGGGTCAACATCCATCACAGCGCCAATATTGTGCGCAGCAACACCATCACGGGTAACAGCACCAACGGCGTGCGCCTGGCCCCCAGCAACCCCGCGAACTCCGCGCCAGACAATGTGCTGGTGGAGAATAACACCATCACCAGCAACGGTCAGGCAGGCGTGCTCGTCGAGGTGCCCAGCGCCATCAATGCCAGCGATCTGGTGATCACCGCCACCGGCAACACCATCTCTGGCAACACCATCACCGGCAACCTGCAGCACGGCATCCTGCTGCGCGCGCTGGGGCGCGATAACGGCTTTGGGGCGCTGGTGCGCACCACGACCATCAGCGGCAACACGGTGAACAGCAATGCGCTGGATGGGATCAGCATGCAGGAAATCGTCACCGTGGCCGGATCAACGGCAGCGATCCGGGATACGCGCATTTCGCAGAACAGCATTGACCTCAACGGTGACCTGGGGATTGACCTGGGCAACGACGGCGTGACGGCCAACGACGCCAGCGACAGCGATTCCGGCCCGAACAGCTTTCAGAATTACCCCGTGCTCACCTCTGCTGTAGTCAACGCCGGGACGACGGTCATCCAGGGCAGCATCAACAGCGTGCCAGGGGCCACCATTGCGCTCGAATTCTTCACCGTGCCCGCAGCAGACGCATCTGGTTTCGGTGAAGGTGCGGTGAATATTGGCACGCAAACGGTGGTGCTGGACGCAGCCGGGAATGCGCCGGTCAATGTCGTGCTGCCGTTCGCGCTGGCTGGCGGCACGCTCATCACCGCAACCGCCACCAATATCGGTTCAGGCAGCGGCAGCACGTCAGAATTTTCGGCGGCGGTGGTGGTCTCTGCGATGAACCTCGCCCTGACCAAGACCGACGCGCCAGACCCGATTCCGGTGAATACCCCGCTGACCTATACCCTCTCCGTGACCCACAGCGGCACCACACCCGCCACCGGCGTCGTCATTACAGACACGCTTCCCGCTGGCACCGTGTTCGTCTCCGCAAGCCCAGAATGCGCCCATGCCGCCGGACTCGTCACCTGTACCCTGGGCGCGCTGGCGGTGGACGAAACGCGCATCGTGACGATCACCGTGCAAACGCCCGCCGTGCCAGGGCCCATCACCAACAATGCCAGCGTGACGGCAGCAGAGCCGGAATTTACGCTGGCCGATAATGTGGCTTCGGCAGAGACCCTCGTTGAAGCCGCTATTGTCCCCACCGCGACCTCCACGCCGCCCGCTTCGACCTCCACGCCGAGCGGAGCCACGTCCACGCCGGGCATCGCCACGTCCACGCCCAACATCGCAACCGCGACACAGGTTACACCCACCACCGTCCCGGCCAGCGCAACCCCCCGGCCACCCACAATCACACCGCGGCCCACAACCGCCGTTCCGACGCGCACGCCATCCCTGACGCCGACCCTGACTCCCAGCCTGACGCCATCCCTCACGCCATCCCTGACTCCCAGCCTGACGCTGACACTGACGCCCACACAGACCCCCGGCCTGACCGTCACCAGCACCCAGACGCGCACCCCAGGACCGCCGCAGCCGCGCACCGTGCGCCGCTGTGTCCAGTTCGGCGCGGTGGTGTGTACCGTTGGCGCGGTGCTGCCGGTCGTGCGTACCACAGGGCAGAGCGGGACCGTCTTCGTGGATCGGGCATATGTCGCCAAAGCGGTCACAGAGCCGTTTGCGCTCGCGGGTCAGAACGTCACCTGGCGCATTACCCTGGTGAACCCCACCCGCAGCGTGGTCACCAATGCCGTCATCCGCGATACGCTGCCGCCCACCCTGCGCCTGATCTCCGCCAGCGCCCCCAGGGGCACAGTCACCATTTCAGGGCAAACGGTCACGCTGCGGGTGCCGCGCCTGGAACCGCTGGACCTGCTGACCCTGACCATCGTCAGTGAGGTGGGCCGTGCCGAGCTTGCCGCGGGGAGCGCGTCAGTCACCAATACCGCCTGCCTCACCACGACACAGCGCGCCACACCCCAGTGCGACGACGCAGCTTTCCAGCGCGTGAGTCAGCTTCCGGTCACAGGGGAAGCGCCGCTGCGGGCAGGGCAGTTGATGCTGGTGGGTGTGGTGATTGGGGTGGTGCTGGCCGCGGGCGTGCTGGGTGCAGCGCTGCGGCGGCGGGGGATGCCTTAGGCCGGGTGAGAATCAAAAAGCGCCGCACGCTTAGTGTGATGTAGGGAAATCCCCCTACGTGCTGTCGCGTGCAGCGCCGTCAGTTCAGACGGTATTGCTGGTCATAATGCAGCGGAATGCTCCGTGCGCAATGACCTCGTAGTCAGACAGGGGCGAAAGACTGCTGCGCGTATTCTTCCTGCGTAAGTGCTGTGATGGCATCAGACGCGCGCCGCATCAGTGTTTCGTTGACGTTCTCCAGGTTCAGCATCAGCAGGGCAGGTACCGGAAAGCCGTTGAAAGGCGCTGCATATTCGCTCACATATGCGCCTGCATCCAGGAAGACCAGCCGATCCCCGATGTGGATTTCGGGCAGTTCGATGTCGGTGGCAACCACATCGCACGAATCGCAGCTCGGCCCGGCAACGGTACACGTTTGCGGCAGCCGTTCTGCCAGATCATCCCCCAGCACCCGGATGACCGGCGGGAAGCCCTCGAACGTCTCCATCAGGCCGTTGAAGACACCCACATCCAGGTACAGCCATGTTTCGCTGCCGCGCGGGGCCTTGCCTTCCACCGTCGCAATCAGGCGGCCAGCTTCGCCCACCAGCCCGCGCCCCGGTTCCAGGACGAGCATGAGGTCTGGCGTGGCCGGGATATGTTCGGCAATCGCAGGCATCACCAGCGTGCCGATAGCTTCCAGCGTCGGAATCGACGGGTCATGGTAGCTGCCCGCCGGGAAGCCTCCGCCCAGGTCAAGGAAGTTGAAGCGGTGACCGCGCGCCGCAGCCTCGCGCCACACGTCCCCGCAGGCCTTCAGCGCGTTCACCCAGTTCATGGGCGAAAGGCACTGCGACCCCACATGGAACGACAGCCCGACCGGCTCCAGCCCCAGGTCCCGCGCCGCATCGCACAGCATCACGGCCGTCTCGCCATCCACGCCGAACTTGCCTGCCAGCGGCAGCACGCTGCCGGTGTTATCCACCGCCAAACGCACATACACGCGGCTTCCAGGGGCATGTTTGGCCACTTTTGCCACTTCGTAAACCGAGTCCACCACACTGGCATACACGCCGGTTTCGTGCAGGCGGCGCAGGAAGGCCGGGTTCTTGATCGGGTTGCTGCAGATGATGCGGTCCGGGGTTGCCCCGGCCTGAAAGGCCATCTCCAGTTCTGGCAGCGATGCGATCTCCAGGCCGCCACCGCGGTCCACCACCAGGCGGCTGATGTGCGGGTTGGCATTGGCTTTCATGGCATAGAATACCTGAGCGCCAGGGAAGGCGTTCATGAAGCGTGTATACGTATCGTTGATGACATCGAAATCGACGATCAGCGTGGGGGTGGGAATTGTGGAATCCAATACGACAGTGTCCAGTTGGACGTTTTTCATTTGGGCAGCATCTCTCCGATCTGCATTCAGTTGTCGAATACGGGTGAAAATGGTGTTGTGGATCAGATTTTATTATACGGCAAAACGCGTAGAAGTTTTGTCAATAAATTGTTAAGATTCCAGCCAGCCGTCACGCGCGGGGGCAGGGGGCAGCGCCCCCCAACCGCCAGCCAGAGTAGTAACGCGCAAATAGGCTAAGCCGACGCAGCGCAGCCGACGCAGCAGCGGGCGCTACTGGCGCGCCAGATAACGGTTGCCCAGCGCATGGATCGTGGACTCGCCGTGCTGGTAGGCACGCAGCGCCAGCCGCCGCGCCAGCGTTTTGTCGATGCGGTCAAACAGGGTAAGGACGGCGTTCCAGGCCCCGGCGTCGTGCTCGTCCAGCAGCAGCGCTTCGGCCACCGGTTCAATATTCGCCACCAGCCACTCACCAGGGATGCGCATCACGATATCCCAGGCTTCGGCAGTGTTCATGCCCTGGCGCATAATGAGCAGCAGCAGCGGCCTCAGCAGCGGCTTCAGCGCGTCCCACGCGCCGCGCGCCGCCAGGTACCGCGCCAGATCAACCGGCGGGTTATAGTCCACATTGCCGCCGAAAAGGTGCTCGGCCAGTGCCGAAATGCCGCCAAACCCAATCTCGCGTTCCAGCCGTACCGGAAACGCGTAATAGGCCTCGCACACCGCCTCATACTCCGCCGCCAGTTTGCGATCACGCTCGGTAAGTGCTGTGCTTCCGTTGCTATTGCTCATGCGCTGCGTCTCCTGGAACGTTCGCCGCGTTCTCGCGTGGGATCCGTTAAACACCATCTTACACCGCCATCGTAGGATCAGAGATAGAGAATCGGTGGTAACGGCTCATGGTTTTCCGCTGACGTGGTTGAGGGGGAGCGGGCGAAGCACCCTGTGGAGCCAGGCGAAAATCAGCGCGCCGCAGCCAGACTCGCGCCGCGCGTGCTTTGGCCTATACTGGACAGCAGGACGACACAGAAGACACAAAGGACGACACCTGCATGACGTTCATGGGCTTTCCCGCGGAAGGCATTCAATTTCTGCGTGACCTCAGGGAAAACAACAACAAAGCCTGGTTCGAGGCGCGCAAACAAACCTACGTGGATGCGCTTCAGTCTCCGGCCATCGCGCTCGTAGAGTCGCTCGGCCAGCGCCTCCAGGCGCACATCCCGGATCTTATCTACGACACGCGCCTCAACGGCAGCGGCACGCTGATGCGCCTCCACCGCGATACCCGCTTCAGCGCCGATAAATCCCCCTACAAGACCAACATCGCCATGATGTTCACCATCGGCGCTGGCAAGAAGATGAACGTCCCCGGCCTTGGCCTGCAAATCACGCCGGAACAGGTGGACAGCGTCGCCGGCATTTTAACGTTCGATAAAC
>CAZQIJ010000287.1:5625-6276 GCA_964592955.1 uncultured Anaerolineaceae bacterium | reverse complement strand
GTATTGGTCACATAACGGATATGCTTTTCTGCCAGTTCCTCGATGCGGTAGCCGCCGGGGTCTCCGTTGCGGTGCTGCAAATCATGGAGTTGACCCACCATCAGCAGCTTATCGCGCTGCGGGATGGCGTCCATTTCGGGCGGCAGCACCATGTTCTCGATGATCGCCAACCCCACACTGACCAGGTTCGAGCTGGAATTTTCGCCCTTGTTGATCCAATCATCAAACACGCGCACAAATCTATCGACCGGGTACCATTCGTCTGGAATGATTTCATCCAGGCCGTGCTCACGCAACGACTCGATGACCTCATCGCGCTGCATGTGGTGGATGATGGCGCTCGCAGCGGATCCCAGAACTTCAGCGCCCGGTGCGTAGCGGTAAGGATAAGCCATCACAAAATCCTTTCTATGTAAGTAAAATACGTGTTTATTAAAGTGAATACGACCTCACAACCTGCCCGATGTGCATGATCACCTGCAAATTTTGACGACAGTTGTGATCATTATTCATTCTCATTGTGTGTTCATGAATCATTGGTGTCAAGAGCGTTGAATTAAGATTACGGATTTGCATAGGGGATCTGGTGCGAAACTGGCGCGAAAGGCAGGGTAAGGCACATGTGGCGGGGACCAAAAAAGAGGCCGCCGC
>CAZQIJ010000287.1:0-5615 GCA_964592955.1 uncultured Anaerolineaceae bacterium | reverse complement strand
AAACGGGGAGCGGCGGCCTCTGCACAGGTTGAACGTGGCGAAATCCTACTTGACTTCGACCTTCGCGCCTTCGGCTTCCAGCTTGGCTTTGGCATCTGCCGCAGCTTCCTTGGTAACGCCTTCCAGCACGGTTTGCGGCGCGCCTTCCACCAGGTCTTTCGCTTCCTTCAGACCCAGGCTGGTGAGGGTACGCACCACCTTGATGACGTTGATCTTTTTCGGGCCGCCCTCCGCCAGAATGACGTTGAATTCGGTCTGTTCTTCAACCGGTTCTTCAGGAACCGCAGCGCCAGCGCCAGCAGCAGCCATCATACCGGGCATCATCATCATACCGCCGCCAGCGGCTGCCTTCACGCCCCATTTGTCTTCCAGCATATCCTTCAAGCGGGACGCTTCAAGGATGGTGAGGCCGCTCAGTTCTTCTACCAGTTGTTCGAGGTTAGCCATTGTCGAATATCCCCTTCAGACTTGTCTAATTTATGTTGATTGATCGGTAATGGTAAGGTTGGCTGACAGGTGTGGCTGCGCACCTGCTGTGCGGTACGCGCGCCTGCCAACAGAACCTGGTCAACACGCGGTACGGTGCTGCACCGTGCGCCGTCAGGCGGCGTCGGTGGCACCGCTTTCGTCCGCGGGTTTCTCTTGGTCATCCAGGTAGGCCTGGAGGACGTTGACCACGCTGCTCATCCCCGCCTGCAGCACGCTGACCAGACCGGTCGCGGGGGCGACGATAAGGCCGGCGATCTGGGCGCGCATTTCGTCCAGCGACGGCAGTTTCGATACGGCGTCCACGCTCGCAGGGTCAAGCACCTGCTTTTCCATGACGCCGCCCTTTAAGCTGACCTTTGTGGCATTTTCCGGCAGGGCGACGAATTCCAGAACCGCTTTCGCCACCTCAGGGAAGTTATTCATGCCAAAGACGATGGCGGACGGACCCTGAAGGTAATCGTCCGGCACAGGCCACCCCGACTGCTGGAGTGCCTTTGTAATCAGCGTGTTTTTGGTCACCACATAGCGACCCTGCGCAGCGCGAACTTTCGCGCGCAGTTGGTCAACACTCTTTGTACCCATCCCGGCAAACTGAATGATAACGAAGCCGGAAGTGTTGTTCAGAATATCGACGTAGCTGGAGACCAGTTCATCTTTGCGAGCCTTAGTAATCGGCAAGTGCCTGCCTCCTGTTCTAAGAAGTATGACTCACAGCGCTGCTGTGATAACGGGCTGGCGCGCTGCGACCGGCCAGACAACAACAAAAAGCGGCCCGCAGACGTGCGAAGGCCGCTGTCGTGGTATCACGACGCATACAGACACCGTTGGTGCGCTGTTGACCCTCACCTCGGCAGGATGATTAAGGCAGGCGCTGTGTGCGCTTTCCCCCTGCTGTCTGCGGCAAGTTTGGCAATTGGGCGAAGCAGCGTAACCGCTGACCGCGCGCAATTGAGAGTGGGTGTCATTATAGGATACAAGCGCTGTAAGTCAAGGTGAGATTCGCACCGCCGCACCCCATACAAGCCAAGCGGTTCAGCGCGCAGGCGCTCGCTCGTGCATCCTGGGGGCAGATGGCGGTCTGCGCATGGCAGCGTGTGATCGCGATGCATGGCTTGGATAGATCCCCGGCCACCGTCCTGGCGCGAACAGCGGCCTGCTGCCATGAAACGGTGCATTCAGGCAGCCCTGGATGGTTGGGATCTGGGACCTCCACAAGATGAGCATGACGGGGTGCAGGGGCGTTGCTCCCTGCCGGGGTCATAGGGGCAAAGCCCCTAAACCCTTTGGATTAGTCTTGTCTCTGTACGCGTGGGTGGCCGGTGCGGAGCATCGCCATTGTTTACACGCACCCTATGGCGCTGCTTATGCCAACTGACCCACTAGGAATGTTCTGCCTGTGCCAGCATCGTACGGACTTTGGTCACCAGATCATGGTGCAGAATCGGTTTGGGCAGGTAATCGTTCGCCCCCGCATCAATACCCCGCATCACGCTGTCTGCGTCATTTCGTGCAGAGAGGATCAATACAGGGGTCATACTCGTCTCTTCGCGATCGCGAATGATCCTGCAAAGGTCGATTCCGTTCGTTCCCGGCATCATCACATCCAGGATAATAAGATCGGGTGCGGTCTGCTCCAGGATGGCGAGTGCGTCTGACGCGTCTTTTGCCTTAAGCACACCGAACCCGCCGCGTTCGAGCATGATCCCGATGAGGGTCAGCGCACCCACTTCGTCATCTACAACCAGAATTCGCTTTTTCATACTACGCTGCCTATCGACCCTATGATTGTGAACTCCACACGACTAAATACTAACACGCACACGAACTTTCGCACAATTGAGGCACTACAGATTCGATACAGGTTTTAATGTTGTTCTGGTATAAACAATGGTACTGAACTGCGTGTGTGCGTGCAACTGTAGCAAGCCTGTGTTCGTAACACTATAAGCGTAGTTTGCGCGTGTTTGCATTAAGATTATGAGGGTGCCTCTATGAATCGACAATCAGCCATTCACGTCGAGCATGTTTCCAAGTCCTATGGGGACTTTCAGGCTGTACAGGATCTGACCTTCGATGTATTTCCGGGTGAGATCTTTGCGATGCTTGGACCCAACGGCGCGGGTAAGTCCACGACGATCCGCATGATACTCGATATCATACGGCCAGACGCAGGGGGCATTGCCCTGTTTGGCGAGCCGATTAACGACCACAGCAAAGATCGCATTGGCTATCTGCCGGAAGAACGCGGTCTGTATCGCAACGTGCGCGTGATCGACATGATGGTGTACCTGGGAACGCTGAAGGGTATGGCACGGGGCGAGGCACAGCGCCGCGCGATGAACCTGCTGGAACGGCTGGCGCTGGCAGAACATGCGAAGAAGAAGGTGAGCGAGCTGAGCAAAGGGATGCAGCAGAAGGTACAGTTCGCGGTTACGGTGCTTCACGACCCGGACATCATGATTGTGGACGAGCCGTTTTCTGGCCTGGACCCGGTGAACACGCTGGTGATTGAAGACCTGCTGAAGGAGCGCCGCGCCAAAGGGACGGCGGTTGTGATGAGCACGCACCAGATGTACCAGGTGGAAGAGATGTGCGACAGACTGCTGATGATTAATCGCGGTGAACAGGCGCTGTATGGCCCGGTGGACGAAGTGCGCCGCCGCTTTGCCATGCACGCGGTGATCGTGGAGGGGACCGGCGACTGGGCATCGCTGCCCGGCGTGGCGAGGGTCAGCGCGCCGCGCAACGGTCGCGGGGGGTACTTGCTGGAGCTGGGAGCAGAGACCACGTCTAACGATCTGCTGGCGGCCATCGCCGCCGCGCCGCATATCCAGGTCGAACGTTTCGAACTGGCGGTGCCGGGCCTGAATGATATTTTCATCCGTGTGGCAGGCGGAGAAGCGGACCCGGCGCTGGCGGCGCATATGGAAGCCGAACTGAACCAGGGCCACATGGGGTATCCGGGGGGTGGCAGTGGACGTACAGCGTAGGCTGGCAGGCCGCGAACTGCGCACACGAACTGCGCACATGAACTGCGCAAAGGAGGGGACTGGTGAACAAACTGCTTAAGGTCGCGTGGCGCGAATACTATCACAACGTTCGCCGCCCGGTGTTCCTGTTTTCGGTGTTCAGCACGCCGCTGCTGTTCATCGTGGTCTTTGTGGTGTCTGCCAGCATCGGCAGCGGCGAAATCGGCGACGATTACGGTCCGGTGGGCTTTGTGGATGAGGCAGACGTAATTGTTGGGGAAGCGCTAGACGCATACCCGACGTTGTTTGCGCCGTTTGAAAGCGAAGCGGTGGCGCGCGAAGCGCTGGACGCCGGGCAGATCGACTCCTATTTTGTGGTGCCGCCTGCCTACCTGGTCGGCGGGCGTGTTAACCTGTACAGTTACGAGACACCCCCTGCCGAACTGAGCACAGCCATCCAGGAGGTGCTGCGCGCCAACCTGGCCGCCTCGCTGGAGACGACGATACCGCTGGCGCGCATCAGCGAACCGGCAAACATGACCATTGAGGAACTGAGCACCGGGCGCGTTTTCAACGAGGCGGCGTTTATCGTGCTGCTGCTGCTGCCGCTGCTGTTTGCTGCCGTATTCCTCATTGCCGTGACAACCACCAGCGGCTTTCTGATGAGTGGGCTGGTGGAGGAGCGGACCAACCGGATCATCGAAGTGCTGGTGACCAGCGTCACCCCGCTGCAACTGATGGGCGGCAAGATCCTGGGGCTGGGGCTGCTGGGCCTCACACAGGTCGGCGTCTACCTGGTGACGGCCTACATCGGTATCACAGTTGCCGAGCGCAATGACCTGCTGCAGGGTGTGGTGTTCCCGGCGGATCTGGTGGTGATCGGCGTCGTGTATTTCATCCTGACGTACTTCCTGATGGCCGCGATTCTGGCCGCCATCGGCGCGATCTCCAACACCGATCAGGAAAGCCGCCAGATTTCGACGGTGTTCGTGCTGGTGTTCACTGCGCCCTTCTACGTCGTCATCAGCTTCTTCTTCGACCCCAACGGGCCGCTGCCAGTGGCCATGACCTACTTCCCGTTCACTGCCGCGTCTGCGGTGCTGCTGCGCATGTCGCTGACGAGCATTCCCACGTCGCAGATCGTCATCAGCCTGGCGATCCTGGTGATCACGCTGATCTTCACGGTGTGGGCGGGGGCGCGCGTGTTCCGCTGGGGGCTGCTGCTCTATGGCAAACCGCTGCGCCCGCTGGAAATTGTGCGTGTGATTTTTGCCCGCCGCCCGCAGATGGCGACGACCCAACCCAAGAGTGAGGTGACGGCATCATGAACCAGATGTTGAAGATCTTCCGGTACGAACTGCGGCGCAACGGCCAGCGCCGCGCCTACCTGTTTACCACCTTTGGCATTCCGCTGCTGCTGTATGTGGTGCTCTTTGGCTACCAGTTTATCGCTTCGCGCGCACAGCCAGAGGAAGAAGACGTGGAGAGCGCGCTGCAGTTCGACTTTCGCGGCATCGAAAGCGCCGGGTTTATCGATGAATCCGGGCTGTTTGCCCAGCCCAGCAACGAAGCAGACGACCTGGAACGCTTTAGCGGGCGGGCCGCCGCCGAAGCAGCGCTGCGCAGCGGCGAGATTGACGCGCTCTACATCATCGCGCCAGACTACGCAGAGAGCGGCGCAGTGCGCCTGGTGCTGCCGGATATGGCGCTGAACCTGGTGACCACCGAACCGGTGGAGAAGCTGTTGTTTGAAGAACTGGAGGCTGCCGGGGTGCCGGTGCCGGTCCTGGTGCGGCTTCAGCAGCCAGCGGCGGTCAACCAGGTGAACCTGCAGCGCGGCGATTCCCCTGAGAACTCGGTACGCAACACAGAATCCAACCTGGCGCTGGTCTACTTCTTCGGCATTGGCTTCCTCCTCACCGTGTTCACCACCAGCGGCTACCTGATGCAGAGCGTGATCGAAGAAAAAGAGACGCGCCTTATCGAGATCCTCATCACCAGCGTACAGCCTATGCAACTGCTTACCGGTAAGATCCTGGCGATGGCGCTGCTCGGCCTGTTTCAGATGGGCTTCTGGCTGGCGGCGGCGCTGTTTCTCGTCAATGTGCAGGGGCAGAACCTGAGCGCTATCCAGACCTTAACCGGGCTTTACATCCC
>CAZQIJ010000286.1:0-6311 GCA_964592955.1 uncultured Anaerolineaceae bacterium | reverse complement strand
CCCCCCCCCCGACCCCTTCCCATGAACCTTGTACAGGCAGTCATAAAACGTGAGGCAGCAGGCATGAGACGGTGGGACATGATGGGCATGATGGGCATGGTGGTGCTGGCGCTGATGATGCACAGCGCTGCCCAGGCGGATACGCGCGAGGCCGAGGCCGCCTATGCCGCCGGGGATTATGCGCGGGCGGCAGCCCTCTACGAACAGGTCATCGCGGCGGGCGATACAAGCGCCCGCGCCTATTACAACCTGGGCAGCGCCTATTTCGAGGCGGACGATCTGGGGCGGGCGCTGCTCAGCTTCCGGCGCGCGCACCGCCAGGCCCCGCGTGACCTGGACATAGACCGCGGAATCGCGCTCGTGCGGGCGCTGCGCGTCGATGTGCAGGGAGACGCCGCCCACCTGCTGGATACCGTCGCGGCGGTGACGGATGACCTGATGACGACCGGCGAGGTCGCGGCGCTGGCCTTCGCGCTGTGGGCGGCCTTCTTCGCGCTCGTCGTGCGGCATCTGCTGGGACCCGTGCAGACTCGTGCCGAAAACCGCGCTGCGCTGCGCGTGGTGGGCGTGGGAATGCTGGTGCTGCTGGCGCTGCTGGTTGGGCGCGTGACCTCCGAAACGCTGCGACCGCCCGCCGTGGTGACGGCCTTCGCCGCGCAGGTCATGAGCGGCCCCGGCACACACTACGTGCCCCTGTATGGGCTTTCATCCGGCGCAGAGCTGCGCATGCTGGAAACGCGCGGCGCTTGGGTGCGCTTCGAGCAGCCGGATGGCCGCCAGGGCTGGATCGAGGCTGCGGCGCTGGAAGCGGTTTAGGGCTGGCGCAGCGTGCCCACCATAAACATCTCGCCCCCGTCTGCCAGCGCCAGCCGCCGCACCCCACCGCGCGCGTTAAAGCGGTAAACCACCACGCCCACCGCATACTCCCCGGCGGGCAGCGCTGCGACCGGCGCAAGCGCCCTGGGATCATACACCACCTCTCCCACCGCCCACCCGGACGTTGGGCGCTCGCCAAGCATCGGGTACGAGTCGCGCTGGGCCACCAGCCGCCCGCCGGAATCCAGCAGAAACGCCGAAATGGTCAGGTCGCGGCGCTGCGGTGCAGATGCAGACCACCACAGATCAACGCGCAGCCGTTCTGCAGTCACCGCTGCCGCGCGCAGGGTCAGGCCGCCGTCCCAGGTCGCCAGCACAGGCCCGGCAAAGCGCGCCGCGTCGTCGAAGCGGTACACTTCCAGCAGGCTCCCCAGGTACGGGAATTCGCGCCGCGCCGTCTGAAGGCGTCCCGCACCTGCCAGATCCAGCCCAACCGGTGAATCGTTCCAGCGCAGCACCCACAGCCCCGGTTCAGCGTTCAGCGCCGCCTGGAATGCCGGGAACGTCTCAGGTTCAAATTCAAACATGCGCCGCAGCGAATACTGCCGGACCCCAGGGTCAAGCATCCGGTCCAGGTAATATGTGGCGGAAAGATCAACCCCCTTAAAATCAACCATGACCGCTTCGCCCGGCTGTGCCAGGTCGGTTGCAAGCCGGGTATACGCCACCCAGGGTTCTTTGAACCGGTAGAAATCTACCGAAAACACGCTGTATACAACCATCGCCGCCAGCAGGAACGCGCGCACGGGCGGGCGAAACGCCAGCAGGCCATACGCCCACAGCAGCACCAGCGGCACCGTAAGCTGCGACAGCCGGTAGTTGGTCATGATGGAGTAGCGCGTGTTGCCGGCAAACGTCAGCCCCAGCGCCACCAGGATCCACAGCAGCAGCAGCGCCGGGATCTGCCACGCCACCCGCCGCGACGCGCCCCGCGCCG
Source organism: uncultured Anaerolineaceae bacterium (assembly GCA_964592955.1). Lineage (GTDB taxonomy): Bacteria > Chloroflexota > Anaerolineae > Aggregatilineales > Phototrophicaceae > CAZQIJ01. Next base: position 4,498 of record CAZQIJ010000286.1, on the reverse strand, counting down.
CCATCACCACCCCCAGCACTGTCAGCCCCAGCGCCAGGGACCATTGGCCTGTTAAGTAGCTGCGCGCATAGGTGATCAGCGTTTCGAGGGTAGAAGCGTCCATGGTTTCGTGGCTGTCTGCCCGGTTGAACTGGTACGGCAGCGTCACCCCCAGCAGCCAGGGCAGGAACGCCACCGCCGGGATCAACAGCACGCCCACCGCCACCACACGCTGCCGCCCACGCAGAAACAGCAGCGCGTGCAGGCCCTGTGCCACGCCCACCCACACCCCCAGATAGTAGGTATAGACGACGAGCAGCAGGCTGCCCGCCCAGGCCGCAGCCCACCCATGACCGGCCCCGCCCAGCGCGCGCACACGCAGCCAGCCTACATACGCCCAGGTGGCCAGCAGCGCCCACAGCACCACCAGGCTGTAACTGCGGGCTTCCTGCGCCGTGTAGCTTTCCATCTCTGCCACCGCCAGCAGCAGCGCCGCCGTCAGCGCCAGTGTCACATCGTCACGGCGCAGCGCCCGCCCCAGGCGATACATGACCGCGATGCTCACCACACCGGCCAGCACAGAAAAATAGCGCAGCGCAAATTCGCTCGTACCCACCAGCTCAGACCATCCGCGCACCAGGGCGAAATACAGCGGCGGGTGTACGTCACGCGCCAGCGCGGTCAGCAGATCCGGCTGCGTGACGGCGAAATACGTGAACGCTTCGTCAATCCACAGGTTCTGCGTCCCCAGGTTAACCGTCCGCAGCACGAAACCCAGCAGGATAATACCGGCCATCGGCATAAACGGGCACTGCGTCATCAGGTGAACGAGACGCTTACGCACGGCGGACGATCACCAGGTTGCTGTGTTTTAAGAATGCTTTATCGTGCAGCACCACCCGCAGCGCGGGCAGTTGCGCCAGGAATTCATCCATCAGCGTGGCCGTCATCGGCGCAAAATGGACCCCGGCTTCGGTCGCCGCCTTCTTTGTGATGTCGCCATAATGGATGACCGCTGTCGCGCCGGGTTTAAGCACGCGCACGATATCGGCAAGGTACTCGCGGATGCCCTCCGGTTCCACATGCACAAACGCGTCAAACGTCAGCAGATAATCGATGCTTGCATCCGCCACGCCGCGCAGCTCGTGGGTTTCAGGTTGGTAGAACACGAATTTGTGCGCGTGTTCGGGGAAGCGCGTCTTCAGGTAATCGAAGAAATCCGGCACAATATCGACAAGGATCAGCGTCTTTGCGTCCAGCAGGTACCGCGTCCAGCGTCCGCCCCCCGGCCCTATTTCCAGGACCACGGAGTCCGGCGTCACGTGCGGGCGTATGTGCTCACGAATCAGTGCCCACAGCTCCGGGTAGAACGGCGCTTTGGGCCTGAACAGCCGGTGCAGCAGGCGGCGGCGTCCACGCGCCCCCAGCAGCGCTGCCGCGACACCTTCAGGAACCAGCCAGCGCACCCCAGGCGGGAACACCGCGCGCGGGTCAGGATCGCCCCACTGCGACCCGTAATACGGCAGCCCGCTGTTCTCGAACGCTTTCAACTGTGCTGACCATTCCTGCTTGTTCCACTCCACAGACGGCATAATGCTCGCTCCTTACTGCTGGCGCGGATTATAGGGGCGGCGTGCGGAAACTTCAAGAATCGCAAGGACGGGTGGCTGCGCACCGATTCGCCCCAAAATCGACCCGATGCTACACTGTAAGTTACGTTGAAATCATGTTGCGACCTCTCCATCTAACTAACACATCACCATGTAGAACGTCACAACGAGCATCCGTTGTATCGGTTCTGGTCAATCTGCTGCATTACTTAGTGCAGAATCAGCCTGAAAACGTTGCATGTCGCCGTGTCTGCTGAAGCACAAAACCAACCGATCATTCAATGCGTTTACCATGTTCCTGCATTAGGGCGGTGAGCATCAGCATTACCTGCATCCACTGCGAAACCTGAAGCATTCGTCTGCACATTTCTTGCAGACGGCATTATCTACACCATTTCCAGAAGGAGCTAAAGTTATGTCCCATAATCCATTGAACCGGTTTGGCATTGCCACAAGGTTCCAGGCGTTGGCCGTGTTGCTGCTGGCCATTGTGCTGCTCATTGCAGTCGGCATCGTTCCACGCGCGTCCCAGGTCGCCGCACAAGCCACGCGTCCTCTGGATCCCCCCAGTGATCCGGTGGTCATTCCGTCACGTGGTCCGGTTAACCCGGCGTTCACCCGTCCAGAGACCGTCACCACCTTTGCGCGGACGGCTTCGGAACTGCCTCTTGTCGGGCAGACCGTTGATCCGAATTACGTGCCACCCCAGGGCCCGGCCTCCAACCTGCCCGACTACACCCGCGAATCGGCCAGCAGTCCAGCAGCCTCGCGCGCGACCTTTTTCGTAAACTACCTTGGGGATGCTGGCGCGGCTGATATTGCGCCAGGTGATGGCACCTGCGAGGACGCCTTCGGCACCTGCGGGCTGCGCACTGCCATCATGGAGACCAATGCCCTGCCCGGCGTTGATCTAATCTACCTCCCCGCAGGCGAAATCAACCTTTCCGCCGCTGGCCGCGATGAAGATGCGGCAGCCACCGGTGATCTGGACATCACCGATGATCTCGCGATCGTTGGTCAGGGCGCGAACCGCACGATCATTGACGTCAACAGCATTGATCGCGGCTTCCACATTTTCGGATCGGAGAGTAGCACCGCTGTTGTGGATTTCGTCGATCTTTCGATCACCAAGGGCAATACGCTGGAAGGTACGGCAGAAACATCCGGCGGTGGCATTTTCGTCACCTGCTATGGTAATCTGCTGCTCAGCGGGGTCGGCGTTTTTGGGAACACCGCGCCTTTCGGCAGTGGGATCGAGGTCGGTGTGTGTGGTGCCACCCCTGCCACGCTCTACGTTTATGAGAGTGCAGTCTATGAGAATGTGGCCACCGCGACGAGCTTCTCAGGTGGTGCCATTAAGACCTTTAATGCAGCCTTTGTATCCCTGCGCAATGCAACGGTTAGCTCAAATATTGGAACCCAGAATGGCGGTGTCTGGATCGAAGGGAGTACGTCAACTGTCTCCATCGATCAAACCACCATCAGCGATAATGTGGCAACCGAGGTTGGCGTGGGCGGCCTGTACCTGTCAAGTGGCCCCTCAACCGTCACGGTGCAGAACAGCGTGCTCGTCTATAACCTCGACAACACAGCCGCCTCAACGAACGCTTCGGACTGCGGTTCGCCCTCAGGGAATGTCTTCACTTCTGGCGGTGATAATGTCTATCGCACTGGCACCGGCTGCACGGTCACGGCAAACGATGTTGTAGATGCGGTACCCAATGTCGACTTTCTTTACTATAACCCACCGGGGCAAACCCCGTCACACGCGATCTTCGACACAAGTTCCGCCTACGACCTGAACGGAGAATGTGGCGTCACGGTGGATCAGCGTGGGGTCGCCCGCCCCCAGGGTACCGCTTGCGACAGCGGTTCGTATGAAGTGACAATCAGCACCGATCCCACACCCTTTGATCTGATTGCCCCAGCGGATGGGAGCGATTTCCTGGAAGGCAATGTCGGCCCCTTCTACTGGCAGCGGGCATCCGACCACGTCGATTACGACTTCGCCATCCTCCAAGAATCGACAACCATTATCTCAAAGCTGTTCCTCACGCCCGATGCGGATGCCGACCAACTCACCTGTGAGCCAATTTCAGTCAGCACAAACTTCTCGACCTGTACGCTTACCCTTGCCCTCGCCGACCAGGCACTGTTGACCGGTGGCAGCTACACCTGGACCGCGCATGGGTACGATGACAACAACGGAATTGAGGCGAACAACGCACGCTTCAGCTTCGATGTCATTAGTGCCGCCACCAACACGCCTGTGCCGCCCACCAACACGCCTGTGCCGCCCACCAACACGCCTGTGTCGGCCACCAACACGCCTGTGTCGGCCACCAACACGCCTGTGTCGGCCACCAACACACCTGTGCCGCCCACCAATACCAGCGTCGCCCCCACCAGCACCAGCACCGACCTCCCACCCGGTAGTGTTCAACTGCTGCAGAACGGCGGCTTTGAAGCATCCGCAACGCCCAACCAACCGGCCATTTGGAACGCGACAAACACGTCCAAGGATCGCCTCAAGTGCGATACCACGCCTGGGCAGTTCTCTTTCAACGGGTCATGCGCGTATCGCTTCCAGGGCAGGGACAACGAAGACGCCCGCCTGAACCAGCTCCCGGATCTGACCGGATTCACGTTCGCAGCGGGCGATACGCTGGCCGGCAGCGTGATGTACAAGACCAACGATGTCGCGCCGCGCCTGCGCCTGCGCGTCAAGGTGTTCTACACCGACGCCGCAACCTTCGGCATCGGTAAATCGAACAATGTGATCTCTACCAACACATCGAGTTATACCCTGTTCAGCGCTGCGCTGATCACGCTTACCGACGGCAGTATTGATCGTATCAAGTTCCAGTTCTGGAATCGCGCCACGACAGGCAAGACCTACATCGACGACG
>CAZQIJ010000285.1:0-6320 GCA_964592955.1 uncultured Anaerolineaceae bacterium | reverse complement strand
CCGCCTGCCTGGGTAGTTACGGCGAAAAATCGCGGCGGCAGCGCCGCAAACCGCCAGGACACCCCCCCCACATTGACGGCGGATGATCGCGCGCCTCTGTATGGGCTGCGGAGCGTCCGGGCGCAAACACAGGCATGACAGCGTGCAGCAGGTGCCCGCGCCGCTGCCGCCTTCGCCAACTGTGCCGTTACTTGCGCGTGAATGGCATCCCGAACGAATGGCGCGGCTTGTTGTTGCCCAGGCCCATTGGGCGGCGCTGCACCAGGAAATCCTTATCCGCGCGCAGTTGATTCACAAGGCTGTCCACCGAGCGCAGCAGCATATCCAGGTCAACTTCGGTGCGGCGTTCGTGCGCGGCCAGCATACGCGCCTGCAGCGCCACCTCGCGCACAAATGCGCCCGGTTGGTCGATCAGATGCGGCAGCAGTTCGAGGTATTCGTCGCGCCAGTGCGCGCCCATGTAGTGCCGCAGAATACTTTCAGCCTGTTCTTCGTCCTGAATCGTCGGGATGATGAAGATCCGGTCCACGCGCCCCGGGCGTTTCGTGATGCGCTCATCGATCGCTTCCGGGTAATTGGTGGTGGCCAGCAGCAGTGATCCCTGTGGATTGTTCGGCGACTCGATGCCGTCCAGCACGTTCAGGATGCGCGCTTTGTCGTCGCCGCGCAGGTAAGCATCCAGTTCTTCCACAATCAGCAGCGTCGGGTAGCGCGCCGCCGCGACAGCCTGAAACGCCCGCTGGATCTTCTCGAAGGTCGCGCCTTCACGGTCAGATCCAGAGACATACACCACGATTCGCTTCTGGTCGATGGCGTGCTTGGCCAGCGCCGCGCACAGCATGGTCTTCCCCGTACCCGGCACCCCGGCCAGCAGCAGCTTGCGAAACGGCGCAAGTTTAAGCTGCCGGTAGATATCCACCCCTTCGTTAAAAAAGGCTTCGATGTCGTCCATGATCTGCACCTTCAGCTCTGGCGGCAGAATCACGTCTTTCCAATCGACAGTCGGGTCGAAGAACGCGTCTGTACCGCCGATGATGTACACATCGCGGCGGCGGCGGATGCGTGGGCGCACCGCACGCGCGCAGGCAAATTCAAACGCAGCCCAGGTATCAAGCTTCTCTTTTGGCACCAGCGCCACCGCTGTTAAGTCCTGCACATCGTCATCAAAGTAAGAACTGGCATAAATGACTTCAAATTCCTGGTCGTCTTCATCGCGAAACCGAAAGGCATAGGCCCCTGAGGTCGCCGTCAGAACCATCTTTTTCCCGCGCGAACCGTAATCGCTGATGGGCACAATGACCGGGCATTCCAGCTTTTCCAGTCCCTCATACAGTGCCTTTCCGCGCAGCCTGCGCCCGGCGCGCACCTGCTTCTGCGCGATCATGTTGCTGCATTCGGCAGATGCCCAGATCGTCACAAAGTCCGTATCCGGCCAGCGTTCCTGCCACACTTCCCGCGCCCACTCAACAAGGCGTTCATACTGCATAACTCGCGTTCCTTCACCAAGACCAGAAAAGTTGGTTCGTCAAGACAGTATAAGGCAAAAACATGCAGAGTGAAATCTTCAAGTCCTCAAGCATTCTGTCAGATGTGACTCGTGCCGCTGGCGCAGTCCTGCCAGTGCGCGGCCCTGCACAGCCCATCGCACAGACGGGCAGCGCCTCGTCCGCCAGCGGTAGCCCAGATGCAGTTGTGGTCTTTGCGAAAGGCGCTGTGGGCGGGCATTGCGCCCGCGCCTACTCCACCAGCAGCACATCCCCAGGCTGGATTATCCCCGTGCCGCCGTCAAACACCGCATAGAAGCCGCGAATACCGTCGCTAAGGGCTTGCAGCGCAGCTTTCACGTGGTCGGCGTCTGCTGTCTCGTCTGCCAGCGCATAGCGGCTGAACTCCACACACGGTGCAGCCACCGCCACCTGTGCCAGCGTGATGACCTGCCCGGTCGCGCTGCTGCGCACTTGCACAGTTGCGCCCAACGTCGGCAGCGTGACGATACCGCTGGCCGCCACCAGCACATTTTCGCCAGCGCACCCTTCCCGCATGTGACTGCCGAACGTCTCGCGCATGTGGTCATAATGCGCGCTGAAGTTGAGCGAGATCCCGTTCACGCCTTTGCTGTTGCGCGTCTGCGGATGATCCATGTGATGGACATCGAGAAGCGTGCCCCCGTCGGGCTGCTGCCCGCTGACCCCCTTCGGCGCGATGCGCAGTGCATCCACCACCAGCAGCGGGTCGGTGCTGTAGCGGCGCGGTGACCCGGTTTTGAGGGGCGAGCGCTGGATCTGTACCTGTTTAACGATTCCAAGTTCACGCATGAAATTATACCCAGTAATCAGAAGCAACCGACGATTCAACCAGCGGACGGATCACCTCCGCGACCACCTGCACATGCGCCGGATGTTCCTGGTATACCTGAAGGTCTTCCAGCGAATCCAGCCCCACCGTCAGCGCCATGTCGTAGGCGCGTGCAGACTCCACCACATTGATGCCGATTTCCAGCGTCCGCACAACCGGTATGCTGGCGCGCAGGCTCTCTAACCCGGCGCGCATAAGCGCGATGTGCTCTGCCGTGCGCTCCTTAAGCCGGAACATAACCACGTGCCTGAAGCGCGGCGGCAGCGGCGCGAACGTGCCCCAGGTACGGTTGTAATAGCTCAGCGGTGCGCTGCCCCCCAGCCCCTCGCACGCCACAATTTCGCCGACGAAAATCGTGTGATCGCCGCCATCATAGGTGGTATAAAGGCGGCAGTCGATCCACGCCAGCACCTCCGGCAGGATTGCCGCGCCCGTCAGCGCTGTGGTGAACGGCACCCCCGCGAAACGGTCTTCCAGTTCGGGAACCAGCCCTGCGAAGCGCATACCGTAATCGACCTGGTTCACGTTCAGAATGTTGGCGGCGAAGAATCCCGCCTCCAGCAGAATGTTGTGTGTGCTAAGGTTCTTGCCTACCGCCACCATCATCAGAAATGGGCTGATGCTCAGGCTGCTGAACGAACTCGCGGTCATCCCGTAATGCTGCCCCCGCAGTCTGGTTGTGATGACGCTGACCCCGGATGACCACTGTGCCATCGCTTCTTTGAATACCTGAACATCCATTATGGTAAATCCTTGTCGTCGCGTAGATGCCGCTAAATTGAGAGTTTCCCGTCCTGAATCAGGCGGAGCGCAGCCTGTGCCGCCGCCTGCGACGCAATCTGTTTGCTGCGCCCGGCCCCGGTCGCCACAACCGCTTCCCTGATCAGCACTTCGATGACGAATTCCTTGTTGTGGTCTGGCCCGGTTGCAGAGCGCAGCCGGTACGATGGCGTGATGCCGTGATGCGCCTGGCTCCATTCCTGAAGCTGGCTGCGCGCGTCTTTGCCCAGCGCGGCGTCCAGCACCTGCCCCTGCAGGCGGGTGAGGCGCGGAATCACAAACTGGCGCACCCCCTCCAGCCCCTGGTCAAGGTAAATCGCGCCGATCACCGCCTCGAAGGCGCGGCACAGGTTGTTGGTGCGTTCCCGGCCACCGCTGTTCTCCTCACCTTTCCCGATCAGCAGGTAGCGCCCGATGTTGCAGTCCTTCGCCAGATCTGCCAGCGATTCCGTCCGCACCAGGGCCGACCGCAGCCGCGTCAGTTCACCTTCAGCCATCTCCGGGAAGCGTTCATACAGCATATCGGCTGTCACAAAGTCCAGTATGGCATCGCCCAGAAACTCCAGCCGTTCGTTGTCCTCCAGGCTTTCGTCCATCTGTTCGTTGATGTATGACCGGTGGGTAAGCGCCTGCCTAAGCAGCCCCGCATCGTTGAAGCCCACGCCGATGATGTCCTGAAATTCCGTCAGCAGCATCGGCATCAACCGACACCGTTGAAGCGCTTAAAGATCAGCGATGAATTGTGCCCCCCGAATCCGAACGAATTGCTCATCGCGCAGTCGATCTTCACATCACGCGCGGCGTTTGCCACATAGTCCAGGTCACAGTCCGGGTCAGCTTCTTCCAGGTTCATCGTAGGTGGCGCTACATTTTCGAGGATAGACTGCACCGTAAACACCGCTTCGATGGCCGCCGTCATCCCCATCCCGTGGCCGGTCATGCTTTTGGTGGAACTCATCGGGATGTTATAGGCCTGTTCACCGAAAACGCGCTTCACGGCTTTCGTCTCCATCGCATCGTTAAGCTGCGTCGCCGTGCCGTGTGCGTTGATGTAATGCACGTCTTCCGGGTTTACGCGCGCGTCGCGCATGGCGAGTCTCATGGCGTGAACCGCGCCCTTGCCGTCAGGATCAGGCGCGGTGATGTGAAACGCGTCAGAGGTCGCGCCATAGCCCACCATTTCCGCGTAGATCGTCGCCCCGCGCTGGCGGGCGCTTTCCAGTTCTTCCAGCACCAGCACCCCCGCCCCCTCGCTCATGACCAGCCCGGTACGATTCAGGGAAAATGGCCGCGAGGCGCGTTCCGGCGTATCGTTATCGCGCGAGGTCGCGCCGATGCGGTCGAAGGCCGCAATGCCTATGGGGATCACCGGCGCTTCGCCCGCGCCTGCCAGCGCCCGGTCGATGCGCCCCGCCCGAATCAGGTCATAGGCGTGACCGATGCAGTCCGCACCTGTCGCGCAGGCTGAGGTTGGCGTGTATGACGGCCCCGCCGCCCCCATCTCGATGCTCACCATGTCGCTGCCGCCGTCCACCATCAGCATCGGGATGCCGAACGGGGTTACTTTGCGCGGGTCGCCGCTGTCGTGCAGCAAAATCGCCTGCTCGAAGTAGTTGGTCACCCCGCCCACTGCCGACCCGATAATGATGCTTGACCGCAGCCGGTCTTCCTCGCTCATCCTCAGGATATCCAGGCCGGCGTGCTGGCTGGCCTGCATGGCCGCCGCCACCACAAAATGCTGGTAGCGGTCACGCCGCCGCACCTCTTTGGCCGGCATATAGGCCGCCGGGTCAAAGTTCCTCACCTCCGCCGCGATCTTCACCAGATACCTCTCTGTGTCGAACAGCGTGATGTAACCCACACCGCTCTTCCCCGCTTTCAGGGCTTCCCAACTGGCTTCAGCACTGCTGCCCAACGGGGTCACTGATCCAAAGCCGGTAACGACAACGCGTCTTGTCATTAGTACTGCCTCCTGCAACAAGTGCTTTATGCGCAGAATGACGGCCAAAAAAAGTAGAACGCCGTCTATTTTATCCGAAAGTGCCGCTATTTCGAACGGTCACCCGGGGTCGGCGTGTAATCGCCTTCGATCCACGTTTGGCCGCCCGCGCCCACTTCTTTCTTCCACACCGGCACAATCTCTTTAAGACGATCAATGCCATAGCGCGCTGCCTCAAAACAGCCCTCGTCGCGGTGCCCAGACGAACACGCGATCAGGACCGTGTTTTCGCCCACGCGCAGCTTTCCCACCCGCTGTACGATAGCGATCCCCAGCACCAGCGGCCACCGCTCGCGGATCTCCGCCGCGACCTGCCGCATTTTCGCCAGCGCCATGGGCGCGAACGCTTCATACTCCAGGTAATCGGTTTGCGGCAGATGACCGGCCTTGTGTGTTTCGCCCCGCACCAGCCCACTGAATAAACACACCGCGCCTGCTGCCGGTGTGGTGATGGACGCAATCAGCGCGTCATGGTCAACCGGCGCTGTGGGCAGCAGGAAGACTTCCGGGTGTGTGCCTGCGCCGCCGCTCACCGGCGGGAAGAACGCGATCTGGTCGCCATCCTTCACCGGATCCTCGGCAAACGCATATTCTTCGTTAACCGCCGCAATCGCCGTCTCCAGGTTCGGCTGCATCTGTGGGTAGCGCTCGGCCAGCGCGCGCCGTACCTCGGCAACGGTCGCCGCGTCGCCGTTCAGTTCCAACTGTGCCCGGCTGCCCCCAGCCAGGTCTTTGAGCGTTGCGAAAAACAAAATATGAATGTGCATGGCCGTTACTCTCGTTCGTCAGGCGGGTTTGGATAATCTTCAGACGTGGCGACATAATCCCCTCGCACGCCGCCGCGCTTCTCCAGCAGGCGCACTGCCGTGATCTGCATGCCGCGATCCACCGCCTTCGCCATATCATAAATCGTCAGCGCAGCCACGCTCACCGCCGTCAGCGCTTCCATTTCCACGCCCGTTTTGCCCAGGGTGCGCACCGTCGCGGTGATGTGTACCGCGCTGGCTGCCTCGTCCAGGTCAAGCGCAATGCCGATTTTAGTGAGCGGAAGCGGGTGGCACAAGGGAATCAGCTCTGCCGTGCGCTTGGCCGCCATGATCCCGGCGATGCGCGCCACCGTTAGCACATCGCCTTTCTTCAGCGCACCCTCGCGGATCAGCCGCAGCGTTGTCGGCTCCATCAGCAC